>JBEKJN010000011.1:0-23376 GCA_050011235.1 Verrucomicrobiota bacterium
AACAGTTTGCCCGCAATGCTTTCAAGTTTTGGTTGAAAGACCAGTTTCATCCTTCGCTTCGTTTCAAAAAATTCAGAGGCGATTTATGGTCGGTCCGCATCGGTGACCATTATCGCGCGACCGGTTATTTTCTTTCATCAGACACTTTTGTCTGGATTTGGATTGGCACGCATGAGGAATACAACAAATTCTGACACGCGTTATGCCGTTGCTCGCAGTCCAAAATCTGAAAGTGTATTTTCCGGTGAAATACGGATTGTTCAATCGCGTCCGCGATTTTGCCGGATTGACGTTTGCCTCAACTTGCGTTTAATTCACCACCATCAAATTGAGGTTGACCGGCTTATGCCGCCGGAGTGTTGCGGCACCGGGTCAAGCTGGAACCAATTTGGATTTAATTATCGTTAAAATCGTCGCTCCCGTAGCTCAAATGGATAGAGCAGCGGTTTCCTAAACCGCGGATCCCAGTTCAATTCCGGGCGGGGGCACCACCCAACCATCTGCTCACAAAATGCGCACAAAATCGCGGGCGTGAACGTTTGCCGCAACAAATGAGTCAATGTATTGTTAGACTTATTAGCAGTCTAAATTGAAAACCGCCTGATTATGAAAACCCGCTTTTTCAGAAAATCCACCTTGGGAATCGCGCTGGCCGCGCTTTGGCTGGCCAGCGACCATTCCGCTCAACTCTCGAATACCCAGGCGCAGCCCGCGCCGCTGCCCCCAACCGCCGCCGACGCCTCCGCCGTTCCGCCCGCCAGCGTTGCGCCGCCGCCGAGTATTTTGCCCACCAGCCCGCTCGCGCAGGTCATCAAGCTGGTGCAGGCCGGCGTGGACGAAAGTGTGATTTTTAGCTACGTCACCAATTCCACCAGCACGTTCAATCTGGATTCGGACACAATCATTTACCTCAGCGATCTGGGCGTGCCGAATGAAGTCGTTTCCGCGATGATGCAGCGCGACCAGGTGTTGCAACAGCAAATGGCCGCAGCCAACCCGCCGCCGCCTCCACCGGAACCCCCCACGACGGAACCTCCGCTTCCGCCGGAACCCACTGAGGTCACGGTAAATTATTTTTACAGCTCGCTTGCGCCGTATGGAAGCTGGGTGAACGTGGAAGGCTACGGCCGATGTTGGCGGCCGACCACTGTCGTTTACAACTCCGGCTGGCAGCCGTATTGCGATCGCGGGCATTGGGTTTACAGCGACTGCGGCTGGTATTGGGTCTCGGATTATTCGTGGGGCGTCACGTTTCACTACGGACGCTGGTTTCGTAATCCGCGCCTGGGTTGGTGCTGGTGGCCGGACACCACCTGGGCACCGTCCTGGGTAACGTGGCGCTACTCGAATGATTATTGCGGCTGGGCGCCACTGCCGCCATTTGCGGTTTACCGGCCCGGCGTGGGCTTCGTTTATCAAGGCAACGGCGTGAGTATTGGATTTAATTTTGGCCTGGCCGTGAATTGCTTCACGTTTGTGCCAACGCGATATTTTTGCGACCCGCATCCGCGCCATTATCGCATTGGGGCGAGGGATGAAACGCGGATTTACAACCAGACCACGGTCGTTAACAACTTCAATTTTGACAGCCACAACCGGACCATCGTCAACAACGGCATCGCGGTGCAACACATCACCGACGTCACCCGGATGCCGATTCACCCGGTCCCGGTGCGCGAGCTGAGAGCTTCTTCCGAACGGCCGTGGCGTGGCGGGCCAGTCGGCCAGCAAAACCATGGGCCGGGCGTAACGACCGGAAATCCGCCGCATCCGGGTTCCGCCTATGACAACCGAAACAATTCCACGCCACGCGGCGGGACACCGACACAGAACCGGGGCTCACAGCCGGGAAATAATCAAAATCAACAACCGAATCGCAACTGGCCTCCCGTGCCACCAACTCCGGCCGGTTCTCCGGCGCAAAATCACCCTTCGCAGCCGGGCATCAATCAAAACCCGCAGCCGAATTACAACGCGCCAACGGCCGCCCAAACGCCCACACGGAATTATGACAACAAGCATACCGCGTCACCGCGTGGACAACAATTTGAAGAGCAGACGCCGCACTTCACCCCACCGCCCTCGTCCGCCCCGGTGGGAAGGCCGCAGTCACATAACGATTCGCCACCAGGAAATGTCGCGCCGTCCGCGCCGCCGTCGTCTTCGGCATCACAGTCCTCGCAATCGTCCCAGTCATCGCAGCCATCAAACAAGTCTGACAACCAGGATCAGGACCGAGGCGGGCGGGGACATTAAAACTTGCCCGGCGATTTCGCAAAGCGCCGCGATGAAAAAATCGTCGCGGCGTTTTTGCTTTTGCAACCTTTCCGCCGCTGGCAAAATGCGCGCGTGGGCATCACGCGTCGGCAATTTGAACAAATGCGGGAGCGCCTCGGTGGCGTTTCCCCGCGCAGAGCCGCACCCGTTTTTGAAACAACGCTGCGCGCTCCGGCCATTTCCCATCGCGTGATTCTTGGCATTGATCCTTCATTGCGCGGGACCGGCTACGGCGTCATTCGCATTGCCAAACCGCATCCGCTGGCGCTGACGCACGGCACGATTTTGTGCCCACCCGCTTGGGAACATTCCCGCTGCCTCGTGAAAATTGTTGAAACGTTGCGCGACGTTTTAAAACAGCACCAACCAACCGTCTGTGTCGTCGAGGGCCTGTTCTTCGCGCAAAATTTGCAGACGGCCATTGTCATGGGCGAAGCGCGGGGCGCGGCGCTGGCGGCCATTGCCGAAGCCGGCCTGGAAATTTTCGAAATGGCCCCACGCAAAGTGAAACAGGCCATCGTCGGTTACGGCGCGGCGCAGAAAATCGCCGTCGCCAAAATGGTCCAGCGACTTTTGGATTTGCCAAAGCCGCCCGCGCCCGACGCCGCCGACGCCCTGGCGCTGGCGCTCGCGCACGCGCAGGAAAATTCGCGCTACAATCTCACGCCACCAAAACGAGTATGAATTCCGCATTCTCATGATCACTTTTCTCCACGGCAAACTCGTCGAGGCACTGCCCACGCAAGTCGTCGTGGACGTCAACGGCGTCGGCTACGAAGTACTCATTCCACTGTCGTCGTTTGACAAACTGCCGCAGCCGGGCGGCACGGTGAAGCTGCTCACGCAACTTGTCATCCGCGAGGACGCCCACACGCTTTACGGTTTCATGACCGCGGCGGAACGCGATTTGTTTCGCCTGCTCATCAACACCGTTTCCGGCATCGGGCCAAAAATCGCGCTGAACATTTTGAGCGGCATCAGCGTGACGGCCTTTCGCGGTGCGGTGGCCGGCAGCGACGTGAAATCGCTCTCGCAAATTTCCGGTGTCGGCAAAAAGACTGCCGAACGCATCGTCGTGGAATTGCGCGACAAAATCGGCGCGGCGGGCGCCTGGGAAGCCGCCAGCGCGCAGCGCGCCCTGTCGCCGGATGACCAGAAAGTCAACGACGCCGTGCTCGCGCTCATGGCGCTGGGCTTCAAACAGATTGAGGCGCACGATGCTGTCCGCGCCGCCCAAACCATGCTCGGCGGGAAGGCAACGGTAGAAGATTTGGTGCGCGCGTGCCTGAAAAAAGGAGCCTGATGGCCGCAGAAAATCCGAAACCCCGGACGCCAGACGCCAGACGCCAGCCCCGAAAATCCGGCGTGGTCGTGCCACGCCAGGCGACGTGGCAGCAACGTCTCGCAGCGATCCTGATCTGTATTTTAATCCGCACGGTGGCGGTGACTGTCCGGTTTCGATTGGCTGACCCCTTCAGCTTTTTGAACAAAGCGCCCGGGGAAAAATTGATTTTTTCCTTCTGGCACAACCGGCTGGCGCTGGTGGCGATATTGCGACGGCGGTACGTGCTGCGGTTCGCGCCGGAGCGGCGCATGGCGGGGATGGTCAGCGCGAGCCGGGACGGCGGATTGCTGGCGCGGGTTCTCGAGCACTTCGACATCGAACCGGTGCGCGGCTCGTCCAGCCGCCGCGGCGGGCAGGCGTTGCGCGAAATGGTTTCGTGCGCGGAACGCGGTTATGACCTGGCCGTCACGCCCGACGGCCCGCGCGGCCCTTGTTACACGGTTCAGGACGGTGTGATTTCGACCGCGCAATTGACCGGACTGCCGATCGTACCGGTGTCGTATTATTTGAATTGGAAAATCCGGCCGAAAAGCTGGGATCGGTTTCAAGTGCCCCTGCCGTTCGCGCGCTGCGAAATCACCGTCGGCAAAATAATACGTGTGCCGCGCGAAGCGTCGGACGCCGAACGTGAGGAATTGCGCAAACGGCTCGAAGCCGAATTGCGCGCCATCACGCGCGATTGACGAGCCATGATTGCCCGCGTCAGTCTCGAAATCGCGCTCCGCAAGGAGTTTGATTATCTGATTCCGCCGGGACTGGCCGGGCAAATCGAAGTTGGCAGCCGGGTACAGGTGCCATTCGGCCCGCGAAAGCTTTACGGCTGCGTGACCGCGTTGGCCGAGGAATCGGCGCACACCAATCTTAAACCCATTCTCAAAGTCATCGGCGCCCAAACGCTTGTCACACCGAAGGTTTTGAAACTCGCGCGCTGGATTGCGGACTATTACTGCTGCGCACCGGAAATCGCGTTGAAATCCGTTCTGCCCGAGGCCGTGCGCAAGGAGGAATCCGGCTGGCGCGAACGATTGTTCGTCCGCGCGCTGCCGGTGACCGGCGAATTTCCCAAATTGCCGAAACGCCAGCAGGAAGTCTGGAACATCATCGAGGAACGGCGCGAACTGCCGTTGCAGGAATTGGTCGAACTGGCCGAGACGACCGCCGCCACCGTCCGCAAACTCGAAGACCGCGGCCTGGTTGAGGTTGCCCCGCAGATTTCTGAGCGCGATCCCTACGCCCGCGAACACATCCTGCCGTCGCAGCCGCTGCCGCTGAATCCGGCGCAGGCAAAAGCATTGGAGGAAATCATTGGTGCGATGGATGGACGTGGTGCGTGTTCCGTATTGCGTCAAGCAGTATCGAATGACGCAAAACGTCCGGCGGTGGACACGCAACACGCAACACGCAACACGTTTCTTTTGCACGGCGTCACCGGCAGCGGCAAGACCGAGGTTTATCTCCAGGCTCTGGCCCACGCGCTAGAACAAGGTCACGGTGCGATTGTGCTCGTGCCGGAAATTTCACTCACCCCGCAAACCGTTGAACGGTTCAAGGCACGCTTCAGTTCCGGCAAACTCCAAACGCTCGTCGCGGTTTTGCACTCGCATCTTTCCGCCGGCGAACGGCACGATGAATGGCACAAAATCCGGCAGGGCCGCGCGCGCATTGTCATCGGCGCACGTTCGGCGATTTTTGCGCCAGTCGAGCCGCTCGGTCTCATCATCGTGGACGAGGAGCACGAACACACCTACAAGCAGGAGGAAGCACCGCGCTACCACGCGCGTGACGTGGCCATCATGCGCGGCCAGATGGAAAACGCCGTCGTTGTGCTCGGCTCGGCCACGCCGTCGCTCGAAAGTTATTACAACTGCAAAAAGGGCAAATACACGCTGCTCGAACTGCCCGAGCGCGTGGACAACCAGAAAATGCCGCACGTCCGCGTCGTGGACATGCGCCAGGCCGCGCGCGGCGAAAAGGGCATCCCGATTTTTTCAAACCAGCTCAAGGAAGCCATTCATCAACGGCTCGAACGTGGCGAGCAGACGATTTTATTTTTGAACCGGCGCGGCTATTCGACGGCACTGCAATGTCCGAAATGTGGCTATGTTGCGCAGTGCCCGAATTGCAGCCTCGCGCTCACGTATCATCGCCCGGAACAAAAGCTCCGCTGCCACATTTGCGGATTCATGGACGCCGTGCCCGCTGCGTGCCCGAATGAGAAGTGCAGAAACCCGGCCATCCGCTACGCCGGTCTCGGTACGCAAAAAGTCGAAGAAACACTCGTGAAATTGTTTCCACACGCGCGCGTCAGGCGCATGGACGCCGACACGATGAAGCGCAAGGACGATTACCGGAAAGTCCTCGGCGATTTTCGCGCGGGCAAGACTGACATCCTTATCGGTACGCAGATGATTGCCAAGGGGCTGCATTTCCCGAACGTGACGCTCGTGGGCATCATTTACGCCGACCTTGCGCTGCATCAGCCGGACTTTCGCGCAGGCGAGCGCACCTTCCAACTCCTCACGCAAGTTGCCGGTCGCGCGGGCCGCGGCGACGTCGAGGGCGAGGTGTTCGTGCAGGCGTTCGCGCCGTTTCATCCGGCCATCCAATACGCGCGCCGTCACGACTTCACCGGTTTTTACGAACAGGAAATCGAGTTCCGCGAACAATTGAAATATCCGCCCGTCAGCCGCGTGGCGTTGCTAACGCTCAAAGGCCGCAATGAGGACAAGGTGAAATTCTCCGCCGAGCATTTGAAACGCGAGCTGGAGAAAAATCTTGTGGCGGCGGTCTATGACCGTCGCCAATCAGGCGAGAAGAATGCGACGGTCGCAGACCGCCGCTACAATTTCAGCGATTTGATTCTGGCCGGTCCCGCACCCGCGCCGTTGCTGCGCGCGGAGACGTTTTACCGCTACCAAATCATGTTGCGGACGCGCGCGATGAGCAAATTGAGCCGCGAACTTGTGCGCATCATTCAATCGCTGGCGCTGCCCGAAGATGTCACGCTGTCAGTGGACATTGACCCGGTAAATTTGGGTTGAGTTTTCAGCGCTACAACCAACGCCGTAGGCGCGGCATATTTGTAGAAATTTCTGCAAATGATCTTTAGCTCCGTCAGGAGCGACATCAGATTTTGCCGCTCCTACGGAGCTTGTTCGTGATTGGAAACAGAAGCTACAAAGATGTCGCGCCTACGGCGCTGAACGATGAGAAAGCGCATCTTTTAATCTGTTCAAGGCAACAGGCCCTTCCGAATCAAGATTGTAAATGGGGACAAATTTGTATGACGTATCTGGAAGTTTTAGGATTGTAACCAAAGCAGTTTTAGAAACGGAAGGTTCCGGTATAATCTTGCGAAGATGTTAAACTTCGCAATGTAATCCACCGCGCAAACCAAAGCAGGAGATATGCGCCAGCACAGGTTGAAAAATGATACCGGAATTGTTCACGAAAAAATTGTGCAAACGGGTCTTTTGATTGAACAGTTGATTTCATAAAACAGGTTTGACTTTTTTAATTCCCCGCTGCCACAAACCAAAATGATACAGCGCGACGACGACAAGGGAGTGGCCGATTTTTTCGTCGGCGACGAGTTTCGGGATTTCCGACACCGGCACGAGCCGCGTCTCTAAATCTTCGCCGTGATCAAATTCGACGCTGTGTTTGAGACGGCAGTTTTCAATCAGCACCGTGTAGGTTTTATTGCTCAAAATCGCCGGGTTCGACCAGATTTTACCGAGCAGGCGCGCGTTTTCGCCCTCGTAACCGGTTTCTTCGCGCAATTCGCGCACGGCGGTCGCCACCGGATCGGTCTCACCCGCGTCCATCATGCCGCCGGGGATTTCCAACTCGACCGTGTTCGAGCCGTGCCGGAACTGCTCAATCATCACCAGTTGCCGGTCAGGCGTGAGGGCAATGACGTTGACCCAGTTGACGCTGTCGAGGACGTAGAAATCGTGTTCCTTGCCGGTGCGCGGGGAGATTTTCACGTCGGAGCGCAGCTTGAAAATGCGAAAATCGCCGATGAGCTTCGAACGGACTTTTTTCCAGGGCCTGATCATTTTGGATTTACGATATACGATTTACGATTGGGCGACAAATTGCTGCGATTTCGAAAATCGTAAATCGTAAATTCAAAGCCCTTTTTCCTTCGCCGACCAGCCCTGGCTCATCAAGCTCAGCAGATGTTGCAGTGCCTCTTCGTAAGAACGGCCCTTTTGTCCGGCAAGCTGGCGGGCGCGTTTGTCCAATTGGGCGGCCATCCCGGCGGATTTGTCCGCCGGACAGCCGAGTGCCACCAGAACTTTGGCCAGTTCGGAAATTACCATGTTTTGTAGCCGCGCTTGTCAAAGCGCAGAACAAATTACCGCGCTCTTACGAGACGCGGCTACGATGCAAAGTCATTTCTCCGCGCCGCGCGGAACGATTTTGATGCTGATAATGCCCAGGCGTTTGTTGGGCCGGTCCTGCGGATGCGTCGGTGTGGTGGCGATTTTTTCCAAAACGCCGTCGCCTTTGATCAGTTTGCCGAAAGCGGTGTATTGACGATCGAGAAACGTCGGGTCGCCGTGGCAGATGAAAAACTGGCTGCCGGCGGAATTGGGATCGTTGGAGCGCGCCATGGAAATGACGCCACGCACGTGGGAACGGTCGTTAAACTCGGCCTTGATGGTGTAGCCCGGGCCGCCCGTGCCCCAGACAGCTTCCTTGGCGGGGTCCTTGGTCTGCGGGTCGCCGCCTTGAATCATGAAATCCTTGATGACACGATGAAAACAGGTGCCGTCGTAAAAGCCCTGGCTGGCGAGCTTTTTAAAATTCGCAACGGTGTTCGGGGCAACATCGGGCCAGAATTCAATGACCATTTCGCCTTCGGTGGTGGTGATGCAGGCAAGTTCGCTCATAAAATTTCGCGGGTTGGAATTACTTGACGTTTCCGGCGGGGACGATGGTCGCGGATTTGATGTAATCAAGGTTCGGAAAATCTTTTTTCAAATAGGCGTTGCCTTCACTTTGGATGCGGCCCTGTTCCGGGCCGCGACCAGAGGGGGGGCCATCGCCATACTCGTTATTAATTTTGTCCACCACGTCCATTCCTTCGGTCACTTTGCCGAAAGGCGAGAAACCCTGCCCGTCGAGGCCGGTGTTGTCGCCGAAGTTGATGAACAACTGTGTGGTGCGCGTGTTTGGACCGGCGGTGGCAAAAGTGATAGTGCCGCGCGCGTTGCTGCCCTTGACGGGGTCATCTGGTATCGTCGCTTCGCGCCACTTCGCGGAGACGTTCGGGTCGCCGTGGATGCCGAACTGGCACATGAAGCCGGGGACCACACGGAAGAAGGCGATGTCCGTAAAGTAGCCGGAACGAACCAAGTTGTAAAAACGGTCCGCGCCGTTGGGCGAAAGCGAGCGGGTGACTTCAATAGTGAATTTCCCTTTGGTCGTGTCGAACTGTGCCTTGAAAGTTTCAGGTGCCTTCTCGGTGAACTTGGCGGGATCAGTAAAGCTTGGCGAGGCGGATGAAGGCTTCTCCGTGTTATCCGCCGACGGTTTGTTGGTGGGTTGTGTTTCGGCGGTGCTCCGGCACAAAAGCAGTGTCACACCCACAGCGAGGCCGGCAAGGCAAATCCATACCCATGTTTTCATGGGCACGAAATTTCCCACACGCGCGGCGGGAAGTCACGCGCCGAATTGCGACAGCTCAAGTTCGCATCGGCGGTTTTCCGCCCTTGTTCATCGAACGCGTGATGAGGCTGCCATGGTCGGCCTTGCGGGAGCGGCTCAACATCAAAACCGTCAGGACACCCGCCAAAACCAAAAAGGCCGCGCCGATGACCAGCGCCCTTTTGCTGCTTAAGCCGGAATTTCCCGGCGGCGGCGCCACGGCGTTCGTCTGAACGGCCACGGCCGGAGCAACAAGACTGGCCGACGGGGCCACAGGTTCGTTCGTTGGCTTCACCGTCGCAACGGGCGCCGGTAAATTCGTTTCCACGTTTGCGATGACGTTGGTGGGCGGCACGGCAACAGTCGGTGGCAGTTGATTGGTTGTCAACGGCGGCGACGGTGTGGGTTCGGGCGGTGGCAAATTGGTTCCCACTTTGGTACCGATGATGATGAGCGGCGGCGCTTCAACGGGCGGTCGCGGCGGTGGTGACGGCGCATTGGTCGGCTCAATTGGCGCCTGCGGCAACGGCGGAAATTCGGGAAAGTTGACCAGTGCCGGCGGCAAATTCATGGTGCAGCCGGTGTAATTGCCCAGTTGCGAGCGCAATACGAGGATGAACGGCTGCCGCGTCCGTTTGCGTTCCGCTTGCTGCTGCTGAAAAATCCGGTTGATGCCGGCATCGAATGGCGTCCCAGTGATCTCACCATCCCCATCGCAGAATATCAGCACCGTCATCCGGTCGGAATTTTGCACGACCCAGTTGAGATAAGGGCGCAATGCGTCAAAGCTTGTTTTTTTTGAGTAATGTTGTTTGGCAACGAACCGGGTTATATTCGACGCAATCGTCGCGGCGTTCCCCGGCACCCAGCGTTGCAGCGGAAACAGCCCCGTGCGCACACCCCGATCAAATGTCCACACACCAATGCTGTCGTCTGCGTGCAACTGGCCCCGCATATTGCTCGCCAGCACGGTGTTAAGCGCACGTTGCACCCCCGGCAGACGCTTTTTCATGTCTGACGACGTTTCAAAAACGAGCAGAAAACGATTTTCAACCAGTTGCGTCACCGGCTGCGCAGACGCTTTGGAAATCAAAAAAGCGCCCGCGAGCAGCGTGGTTATGACTCGCACGCAGTGGAAAAATTTATTTCGGCGGGTTTTCATTTTCATTTCAAATTGCGCCGCGGATGGCGATTGAAACGATTCAGTTCCGTGCGATTGTAGTTCTGCAATTCGTCCTGCAATTCCGTCAGCGCATCCCCAATCATGCGAATAAAATTTGCGCAACTGGCCACTGACCCGCCCATGCCGCTGACCACGTCACGCTCGGCATGGTCGTCCGTGACCACCAGTGTCTCGCCGTAGGAGTTGAAACGATACGCGGCGCGTTCAATCATCTGGTCGGCGGTCTGCCCCGCACGCGAAAATAAAACCTCCACCGCCGAAGTCAGCTCGGGCTTCGGGACGCCGGCAGGTGCTCCGGCGCCGTCAAAAAAAACCGTGACCGGCGTGCCCGTCGCGTCGTGATAGCGCGTCAGAACATGGACCAATTCCTTGCGCGCTCGTTCCGAATGGCGCGGGTGGCCGGGAGCCAGTTCCGGCCAGTTGTGCAACAGGCTATAGCCGTCCACCAAAATCCGCATCAACGCCATGTGCGCATCGTAACCATTTGCCACACCAAGGGAAAAGGGAAATTCAATACGACGGAAACGCATTGTTTTTTGCGCAGTACACGGTTAAATGAACGTCCACAAATGGCCATGGCTGACACCCAGCGCATTTTTCAGAAATCGAACCGGCGCATTGCCGCGCTGGCGCTGGTGGTCTTTGCGCTGGATCAATTCACCAAATGGCTGGTGCTGAAAACGCTGCCGGCATACCACGAAAAAATCATCATTGAAGGCTTTTTCAAATTTGTTCACTGGGGCAACACGGGGGCGGCCTGGAGCCTTTTTAGCGGAAACAACATCACGCTCGCCGTTGTCGCTTTGCTCGCGCTCGTCGCGTTGTTTCTTACACGGCATCATTTTGATTCGCACACGCTGCCCGGCCAGGTCGCGTTCGGCCTGATTTTTGGCGGCATCGCCGGCAATCTCACCGACCGCCTGCTGCCCAGCCGGCATGAAGTGGTGGATTTTCTCCGTTTCTATCTGCAACAACGCGGCGGCGATGAAATCGGTTTTCCCGCATTCAACATCGCCGACACCGCCATTTGCACCGGTGTAGCGCTCATTTTCCTCATCACTTGGAAAAACGAGCACAGGCCGAAGAAACCGGCGGAAACTTCGTCGTGAGTTCGCGCGTTGAAAGTTTCACCGTCGTCAAATCGCTCCCGTCCGGGCGGCTTGACGCCTTTCTGCGTGAAAAATTCCCCGCCGTGTCGCGCGTTGCGCTCAAACGATTGATTGAACAAGGCCACGTCCACGTCAACGGCCACACGGTCAAACCCACACACAGCCCGCGCGCCGGCGAGCAAATCGAAATTCACTGGCCGGAAGCCCGGCCTGCTGAAGCGCAGCCGGAGAAAATTCCGCTCGACATTCTTTTCGAGGACAAATCACTGCTGGTTTTGAACAAGCCCGCCGGGCTCGTCGTGCATCCCGCCGCCGGCCACGAGGAACACACGCTCGTCAACGCGCTGCTCCACCATTGCCGGGGTTCGCTCAGCGGCATCGGTGGCGTCGCGCGGCCGGGAATCGTTCACCGGCTGGACAAGGAAACCAGCGGCTGCCTTGTCGTCGCTAAAAATGACGAGACGCATCTGGCGCTTTCCAGGCAATTTGCCGCGCGCGAGGTCGTAAAAATTTACAGCGCAATTGTGTGCGGCGAACTCGCGCGCGATTCCGGCGAAATCCGCGCCGCCATCGCGCGGCATCCGACACACCGCAAACGCATGGCCGTGCGGGACGATAATTCCGGTCGCGCGGCGCATACGACTTACCGCGTGCTCGAACGACTGAACTCCGCCACATTTGTTGAAGCGCAGTTGCACACGGGTCGCACGCATCAGATTCGCGTCCACTTTCAATTTCTCGGCCACCCGCTCGTCGGCGACATGACCTATGGCGCGCGGCAGAATAAAAAACTTACCGAATTCACCGGCTACGAGCCACCGCGTGTGATGTTGCACGCACGCGAGCTATCGTTCATTCATCCGCGCACGGGAAAGGAAATGAACTTTGAAGCGCCGTTGCCGGAGGATTTTCGGGGGGCACTGAAATGTTTAGCTGCTTGACAGCGCGGGCGAAGCGGTAGATTATACAGATAATGAAAAGTGAATCTACAGTGAATGTGACGGAGGCGCAGGCCAATCTGCCCAGGCTCATTCGGAAAGACAGCTTCGCGATCTCGCGGCATGGGAAGGTGGTCGGCATCTATCTCTCAAAGGAGCGAATCGAAGCTTTGTTCGAGACGATGGAATTGCTCGGCGACGAAAAGTTCATGGCCGCGTTTCGGGAATACAAATCGGGCAAGATGAAGTTCAAGGACATTGACGAGCTGGATGAAAACTAAAGTTCGCGCCGGCAGGCAGGTCGAAGATTTTTTGAAGACACTCGCGCCCGGACCGCGCCGCGCGTTGCGTCTGGCGATGAAAGGCCTTGCCGATGACCGAGGGGACGTGAAATTGCTTGAAGGAAAATTGTCAGGATTTTGGCGTTTGCGAACTGGAAAAATCCGGGTGATTTTTGAAGTCAAAGTCATTGGCGGCACGCGTATGGTTTTTTGCTTCTATGCGGATTATCGTTCCATTGTGTATGCGGTCTTGGAACAACTGCTGGCCTCGGGGCTGATCGAGGAGTTGAGGCAAAACTAAAACGCGCGCGGGAAAGGAAATGAGCTTTGAATCGCCGTTGCCGGAGGATTTTCGGGAGGCGTTGAAATTTCTCAGCGCTAAGATTTAGAGTTTCTAAATTTTGTGTTTTGTTACGATTTCTCTCAACTGCTCTAACCGTAAGCAAAGGCCGATGCCGATGGAGCATGCTGTGACAATTGGAGCAAACTGGAGCTAAATCGGCGATCTGAACGATTGTGTTAAGCGAGCCAGTCGGAACTAGTAGGCATCATAATTCCATTCATATTTCGAACGCTAAACTTACATTTTCGCCACCTCCAGATTGATTTCAATTCCGGCTGCCGACAGCCTCTTAATCGTGATCGCCTTTTTTGATTAAGATTATGATTAGGACTTCGTTCCAAAATTTATTCGCCTGTCGCGAGTAATTTTCGCATATTGGATGGTAATGAAATCCATGACGGGTTACGGGCGCGGCGAGTGCGCGCGGGACGGCTTCAAGGTCACGGTCGAACTCAGTTCGGTGAACCGCAAGCAGGCCGAGATTTACGCGAATCTCCCGCGTGAAATGGAAATGCTCGAAGCGCCGATCCGCGACACAATCAACCGCCACGTCGCGCGCGGGCGCGTGACGGCGCGCGTTTTGTTGCACGCCGGCAACGGCAAGCTTTCCGCGCGGATGCACCTTAACGTGCCGCTGGCCAAAGCCTACGCGCGCGAACTCAATCGCCTCGCCAAACAACTCAAACTCGAAGGCAATGTGACCCTGGACCACCTCGTGCGCGCACCGGGCGTTTTTCAGACCGATGAGGAGCTCGCCGGAGCGGAAAATTTGTGGCCGGCGGTCGAGAAGGCGTTGAAACAGGCGCTTGCCGCGCTGGTGAAAATGCGCGAACGCGAAGGCGCGCATCTCGCGCAAGACCTCGCTTCGCACATTGGCGTCATGCACCAATGCGTCGGGCGAATCCAAAAACAGGCGCCGCTGGCAACGGAGCGTTATCGCCAGCAACTCATTGAGCGCATCAAAAGTGCCGGACTCGAAACGCCCGCGCCAGATGACGAACGGCTGTTGAAGGAAGTGGTTTTTTTCGCCGACCGCTCGGACATTTCCGAGGAATTGGCGCGGTTGCAAAGTCATTTCCAGCAGTTCGAGGATTGCCGGAAAATGAAGGAGCCGGTGGGCCGCACGCTGGATTTTCTCGCGCAGGAAATGAACCGCGAAATCAACACCATCGGCTCGAAGGCCAACGATGCGCTAATCTCGCGCGAGGTCGTGATGCTGAAGGCGGAACTGGAAAAGTTCCGCGAACAGGCGCAAAACGTTGAGTGAGTGACAAGTGACAGGTGGCAAGTGACATGAAAGTCAAGAGTCGAGAGTCAAGAGTCAAAGGCCGGCCCCAAAAGGCGGGAAGCGGAGCGCTGTTGATTCTGATTTCCGCCCCGTCCGGCGGCGGCAAGACGACGTTGTGCCACCAGTTGCTGGCCGCGCGGCCGGACATGACGCGCGCCATCACCAGCACCACGCGCGCGCCGCGGCCCGGCGAAAAGGACGGCGTGGATTATTATTTTTTTGAGCCGGCAGAATTCCAGCGGCGGCAACAGGCGGGGGAATTCATCGAGCACGCGACCGTTTTCGGCTGGAGTTACGGCATTCTGCGGTCCGAACTTTTGGACAAATTGCGTTCCGGCCGGGACGTTTTGCTGAACTTGGATGTGCAGGGCGCGGCGACGATTCGCGAAAGGGCACAGAGCGAACCGGTATTGCAAAACGCGCTGGTGACGGTATTTTTGACACCACCCTCAATCAAAGTGCTGGAGGAAAGGTTGAAAAAGCGGGCTTCCGACGCCCCGGAGGAAATACAAAAGCGGCTCGGCATTGCCCGGCGGGAAATCGCTCGGTGGGACAATTTCGATTACCTTCTGATCAGCCTGTCGGTTCAGGAAGATTTGCGGCGGATGCTGGCGATTGTCGAGGCGGAAAAAATGCGCGCGGCACGGTCGCCCGCGCCGGAATTTTAAACCCGTGGCTTGGTCTTAAAAGCCGTTTGGTATCGGATTGGCAGAACGAAGGATCCAAATTAAGATTACGGACAAGATGAAGAAAAACATCGTCCTCGGCGTAACCGGTTCGATTGCCGCGCACAAGGCGGCGGATTTGGCCAGTTTGCTGGCGAAGCAGAAGTGCAGTGTGCGCGTGGTGTTGACGGCCGACGCGCAACGGTTCATTACACCGTTGCCGTTCAAAGTGCTCTCGCGTCATCCGGTCGTGACGAATCTGTACGACGAAGAGGAAGGTTGGAAGCCCGCGCACATCGAAATGGCGGATGAAGCGGATCTTTTGCTCATCGCACCCGCGACGGCGAATCTGATTGCCAAACTGGCGCACGGCATTGCCGACGACGCCCTGACGTGCATCGCTCTGGCATTGAATCCAAAGGCGAAAATCCTGATCGCGCCAGCGATGAACGGCAAAATGTGGCTGCACCCGGCCACGCAGGAAAACATCAAAACGCTCAAAGCGCGCGGTGTGGAATTCATTGGCCCGGACAAAGGAATGCTTTCCTGCGGTTACGAAGGCGTTGGCCGGTTGTGGCCGGTCGAGGCGATTGCCGAACGCGCCTTGAAATTGCTGCGTTGAGAAATTTTTCCGCTGCGGTGAATTTATGAAATCAAGCCATCGGCAATGGCTGAAACGGGCGGTCGCGTTGCTGGAGATTCCGGCACCTGACCCGCCGCGCCTGCTCCGCCGCATCGAAATCACGGAGCGGGACATCATGCTGCCCGTCAAGGCAGTCTTCATCGCCATGATTTTTCATTCGTTCAAGCATTCACCGTGGATGATCCAAACTTCCAGCGCATTGGATGTGATGGTGGAGACGGTGCAATTAATTTTCTGGTTTTACATTCTCGCCAGCGTGCTGCTGGCTGTGCCTCTGCTCAACGTGTGGCGACTGCCACTGGCGGTGGTGCAATGGACGGTGGTCACCAGCAGCCTAGTGGACGGGCTTTTGATCGCGGCCATGGCGCTGATCACCGGCGGGCTGGACAGTATTTTGTTCTGGCTGTTTGTGGCTTTGATTGTTCGCAATGCGGCAAGTGTGCCGCCGGGATTTTCGCAGCTTTTTTTGAACTTTGCCATCAGTCTTTGCTATGTGCTCGTGGCCATACTCGACACGTCCGTCATGACCAACCTTGACGACACAACGCGACAGGCCTTCGACATCTCACCGCATGAGGAATTGGGCGAACCGTTCGTGTTGCGCATGGCGGTATTATGGCTGACGGCGATTTGTTGTTACGGTGCGCAGGTGTTGCTGGAGCGCCAGCGGCTGGCCGTCGAAGAAGCGGAAGAATTCGCCGCGCGCGAAGGCCAACTGCGCTCCGCCGGGCGGCTCGCCGCCGAGTTCGCACATCAAATCAAAAATCCGCTCGCCATCATCAACAACGCCGTGTTCTCACTGCAACGCTCCCTCCGCGACGGTAAAAGCACCGTCGCGCCGCAAGTCGAAATCATCCAGGAGGAGGTTGCACACGCTGACCGCGTCATCACGCAAATCATGGGCTACGCACAGTTGAGCGAAGGGCACGTTGAGAAGCTTAACGTCGTCGAAGAACTCGACCGCGCCATCGCGCAGGTTTTCCCGCCGGCGGTGCCGACGGGAATTAAAATTCAACGCGCATATGGCCACGGCTTTCCGCCCTTGCTCATGCAACGCGGCCACCTGTCCGAGATTCTTGTGAACCTTTTGAAAAATGCGCGCGAAGTACTGGGTGGAAAAGGGAACGTGTTCGTCACCGCCGATTGTCGTCGCGATCATTCCGTTGAAATTTCAGTGCGCGACGACGGGGCGGGCGTTCCCCCCGACAAAATCGAGCGCATCTTCGAAGCTTACTACACAACCAAGGAACGCGGCACCGGTCTCGGCCTCGCCATTGTAAAACACAACGTCGAGCTTTACGGTGGCAATGTGCGGGTGGAATCGGAGCTTGGAAAAGGCGCCAAATTCACCCTAATCTTTCCGGCGAAGGCATTGATGAAACTATCCTTGAAATGAGCGCACCGCTGCCACCCGTGCTCGTCGTGGACGACGAGAAAAACATGCGCCGTTCTCTCCAGACGCTGTTGGGCGACGACGGCTACGAAGTGCGCGCCGCCGAATCCGCCGAGGAGGCGCTTGGCCTGCTCGAGGGCGGGGAATTTTTCATGGTCATCACCGACGCGCGGCTCGGTGGCATGAGCGGTTACGAATTCCTCGCCAAGGCTCGCAGCCGGTGGCCCGAATTGCCCATGCTCATGCTCACGGCCTATGCCACACCCAAACTCGCCGTGGAAGCCATCAAAGCCGGCGCGTTTGACTACCTGAGCAAACCGTTTGCACCGGAGGAATTGCTGCACGCTGTCGCGCGTTGCGCCGAGCGCCACCAACTCCTGCGCGAAAATGCGACCCTCCGCTCCCGCACCGGCGAAATTTTCAGCCTCGACCAGATCATCGGCGAATCACCGAAGATGCGCGAACTGCGGCAATTGATTCAGACCGTTGCGCCCACCGACACGCGCGCGCTCATCCTTGGCGAAAGCGGCACCGGCAAGGAACTGGTCGCCGGCGCGCTTCACAGCTTGAGCCAGCGGCACGCCGCAAATTACACCCGCATTAACTGCGCGGCCATTCCCGAAACGCTGCTCGAAAGCGAACTCTTCGGCCACGAAAAGGGCGCGTTCACCGGCGCACTGAAACAAAAACCCGGTCGCGTTGAAGAAGCTGACGGCGGCACGATTTTTCTCGACGAAATCGCCGATATGAGCAAGCCGCTCCAAGCCAAGCTGCTCCGGTTTCTCGAAGACGGCACATTCACGCGCGTCGGCGGCACGCAGGAACTCCGCGTCAACGTCCGCCTCATCGCCGCGACCAACCGCGACATCACGCAAGCCATCGCCGCCGGCCATTTCCGCGAAGATTTGTTTCATCGTTTGAACGTGGTGCAATTCCGCCTGCCGCCGTTGCGCGAACGCGGCGACGACGTTTCACTGCTCGCCGAACATTTTTTGAAAATGTTTCGGACCGTTCTGAACAAAGACGTGGACAGTCTCGCACCCGCCGCGCGATCCAAATTACTTTTACACACCTGGCCCGGCAACGTCCGCGAATTGCGCAACGTCATCGAACGCGCGCTGATTTTGGAAAAGACGCGCGAAATCCAGCCGTCCAGCCTGCCCGATTTTCAAGTCGAAGCGCGTTTGCAAAAAGCCCCGCTCCTTCGGCTTGCGCCCGACGAATCGCTCGACGACGCGCTGGCCCGGTTGGAACGCAAATTAATCATCCAAGCGCTGGAACAACGTGATTTTAACCTGACGCGAGCGGCGGAATGTCTTAAACTGACACGCCATTCGCTCCGTTACCGGATGCAGCGGCTGAACATGAACGTCGGTGACAGCGCATCGGGCGAGACCCCCGTGACTGCCAGCCGGCAAATTCCTGAGAGCTGATTTTGTCTCGATGTTATGGAAGATGGACTGCCAGCAGTAGGCCCGATGACAGCGACATGGGTGGATTTTTTTATCATGGCCGGGGTGTTCGCACTGATTGCCACCGGCGCGCTGATCTGGGTTTTCTACTTTCGCAAGGGGAGAGGCAAGCGCCGGCACAAGCACCACCACCAACGCGGGCGACGCTCTGTCAACCCTACGCTCGCCCAGACCGGCGGGTTGCCACCCGCGCGTCCGCCGGAGTCGCCCGGCGCAACGCCATCTCAAATGCCGTAACCACGATGCACCACAGCCGCGCGATCACCCGCAAAAGCGCGTCCAATCTGGCGCTCGCCTTCGTTCTGCTGCCCAAATCGAAACGCGATGCCATGTCCGTACTCTACGCCTTCTGCCGCAAAGTGGACGACGTGGCCGACGAAGAATCCATTCCGACCGAAAAGCGCCGGAAGCAACTCGTCGAGTGGCGTGAGGACATCAAACGCGCTTGCGACAAGCAGATGCCGCAATTTCCCGTGAACCAGGAATTGCAACCCGTCATTCAAAAGTTTTCCCTGCCGTTTGAATTGTTCGACACGCTCATCAAAGGCTGCGAAATGGACTTGGAAATCAAGCGCTATGAAAATTTTGAACAACTGGAATCGTATTGTTATTGCGTGGCTTCGGCCGTCGGCCTGTTGAGCATCGAGATTTTCGGCTACCAGAACCCCGCCTGTCGTGACTATGCGATTTACCTCGGCAAGGCGCTGCAATTCACCAACATTCTGCGCGATGTTCGCACCGATGCTGAACGCGGACGGATTTATCTGCCGCAAAGCGAACTCAAAAAAATCAACGTCGGCGAAGATGACATTTTGAATTTCAAATATTCCGACCGATTCCACGCGCTGGCCGTCAACGTTGCCGAACGCGCGAAAAATTTTTACCGGCTCGCACGGCAAACCCTGCCCGCCGAGGACCGCCGTGCGATGGTCGCCGCCGAATTGATGGGATCGGTTTACTGGCAACTGTTGCAAAAACTGGAACGGCAACAGTTCAACGTCTTCGGCCCACAGTCTTTACAACTGGCCAAGCCGCAAAAACTGGCGCTGATTTTCCGGTCGTGGCTGCGCCTCGCCTTTGGTTCAACCTCGTCCGATTATGGACCGGCCTGAAATCGAGCGACGCCTCATTGTCAACGCGGACGACTTTGGCCTTTCCCATTCCGTCAACGAAGCCGTCATTCGCGCTCATGGCGGGGGCATTCTCACCACCGCCAGCTTGATGGTGAACGAACGGGGTTTCGACGAGGCCGTGAAGCTGGCGAAGGAAAACCCGCAACTGGGCGTTGGCCTGCATCTGACTTTGCTGATGGGACATTCCGTGCTGCCGCCGGAAAAAATTCCCGGCCTCGTCAACCCGCATGGTGAATTCAGCGATAAACCGGTCGCAACCGGCTTCCGCTATTTTTTTCAGCGCGATTTGCGCGAACAATTGCGTGCCGAAATCCACGCCCAATTTGAAAAATTTTGCGCGACCGGCCTGTCGCTAGACCATGTCAATGGCCATTTGCATCTGCATCTGCACCCGGTCGTGTTTCAAATTTTAATGGAAGATGCCGTGCAGTTCGGCATCCGGCGGATGCGACTCACACGGGATTGTTTGGCACGCAGCCGGCGCATGGCGCGTGGACGCTGGTTTTACCGCATCTCGCACGCGTTGATTTATGAATGGCTCTCGAACCGTGCGCGCAAACCGCTGCACCAAAGCGGTATCAAGCACGCGGAAATCACCTTCGGTCTGCTGCAAAATGCGCGGGTGAATGAAGAATACATTTTGAAGCTGCTGCCGGAATTGCCGCCGGGCGATTCCGAGCTTTACTCGCATCCATCGCTGGATGAATTTAAACATGAGTTCGATGCCCTTGTCAGTCCTCACGTGAAGGAACTGGTCGAAAAACGGGGCATTAAACTGATTCGTTACCAGGATTTGTAATATGATCAAACTGCTTTTGATTTTGCTGGTCGGCCTTACTTTTGAATCCACCGGCGTTGTCTTGCTGAAAAAGGGCATGACGCACATCGGCGACATGAACGGCATCACCGTTGCCGAAATCTTCCGCGTTTGCAAATCCGGCGCGACCAACCCGCAAATTTTGCTCGGCGTCTTTTTTGAAGCATTGTTTTTTGTCTGTCTGCTGATTTTGATGTCGAAGAGCGACATCAGCTTTCTCTGGCCGCTGACGGGATTGAGTTTCGTATTCGCCACCTTCGCCGCCATCTGGTTTTTGGGCGAAAGCGTGTCGGTAGTACGCTGGATCGGCGTGGCTTTGATCGTGGCTGGCGCGGCGTTCATCAGTTACAGCCAGCACGCGAAGGAAAAACCTGCGCCGCCACCGGCTGCCGAAACCAGGACTACGGTGCAGTAATTTTCCCGAGAATTTCCGCGAGTTTTTCCGTCGCTGCTTTGGTTTGTTTCTGCAACTTCATCAACGCACCAATTTTTTGGGGGGATTTCGCAATGGCCAGAGCCAGCTTGCCGTAATCCAAACTTAAATCCGACTTGGCAAGTTCGTTGAAATCCAGCGGCAAATCTTCGCTGGCCGTGTCGGAAATCACGCGGACGGTCGCGCAGGGAATGTCGTGTTCGCGACAAACATCGTGAATCGCCAATGATTCCATTTCGACCGCGTCCACGCCGGTTTCTTTATGCAGTTTATTCTTTTCGGCGACGGTGGTGGCAATTCTATCTGCGCAGAAAAACTTTGCCGGCTTCGCACCGGCGGCAGAAAGTCTGGTGCGGAGATTCTCGCTCGTCGTTTCAAAAACGACTTCACCGAGTTTCAAATCGGGATTCAGTCCGCCGGCGAAGCCGCAAGTCAGCACAAGCTCTGGTGAATTGGTGGCAAGAAATTCGCGCACGGACTTTTCCGCGTTTTTGCGTCCGATGCTGGTGATGAGAATTGAAATTCCAGATTTGCCCGCCACGATTTTCCGAAACGGCGCGGCTTCTTCTGCCAGCGCGAAGCAAACAACAGTGGTCATTGGTAAACTCACGCCAAAAATTAGAAGGAATCTTTTGAAATTAACATCAAACATCCCAACCAAAGTCCAAAAAGCAGGAGCAAGTGAATTACAGCATACGACACAAAAAATAACTTTGGCTTTTCAATTATTATCAAAAATATGTGCCACAAAAGAGCCAGAGGAAAAATCAAGAGTGCCGGATAAATTTCCCAACTACCGTATTGTGTAAATTTATAAACTGCCAACGTCCAAATTATTAGCAGTAACATCAGTAAAATGGGCAAAATTATGAAAAGGCGTCGCATTTTTATTTTGTTAAAGCAAGTAGCATAATTCAATTTCAAAAAAAGAAGGGAATTTTATTTTATTCCCGCCAGCCTTTCCTTCCAGATTTTGTAAAGCTCCACCGTCGCGCGGACGTCGCGCAGGCAATATTCGGCAATCTCACGGAATTTCCCTTCGGCCATCAGCGTGCTGACGTCCATGCCGGTGACGCCGTGGCTCTTGGGCGATTCGATGCCGAACGCCTTGCAATAAAAATCCAGATTGAACCGCCGCGCCGCGCCGTCACGCCCGCTCACACTGTAAAATGTCAGTTGTTCCGCAAGGTCGCAGTGAGGTTCGGTCGCGTAGCGATAGCCGAGCCAGTTCTTTTTCGAGATGGGCACGTTGAGCAGCGCCGAACGGAGATATGTGAACGGCACATCGAACCCGCGACCGTTGAACGTCACGACCGAATCGTAATGTTTCGCCACATCCCAAAACGCCGTGAGCAGTTCGGTCTCATCCGCGCACGGCACGAACTCCACCGGACCGGCCTCGCTCGTGTCTTCCTCGAAATCCTCCGAGATGAACAGCGTCTGGCCACGCTGCGTTTCGGCGTTGAGCATGGCGATGCAGACGACCTGTGACGTGAATGGCCACAGACTCATGAACTGTTTGAGTTCGGCGCGCTTGGTTTCGCGGGCGGGTTCGTCGGCGATTTTTTCGGCCTCGCGGAAAAGATATTCCTGCTGCGCCTCGTCAAAATTTTCGAGTGGCAGCGCGGAAGTTTCGATGTCGAATATAAGCGTGGCCATTGGCAACAAACTTGTTTTAGAAGAATCAAACCGGCTCGGCAATCAAATCGTAGTCGGTGTGGCCGACAATTTCGATCCGGGCAAATCTTCCAATCGGCAGTTTGCCCCGCACGCAAACCCGTCTTTCAATGTTCGGCGCCTCCCTCACGTAAACGACAAAATTATTGAATTATAAGTTTCCTTTTCGCGCACGAGTCTGTGCCGATGAATTAGTCATTTTCGGGCCGTGAACAAGAAAACACCGGGTTTTAAACCAAAGTGTCCAAGAATGTTACAACCAGACATATTTTGAGACACATCACCCTAGCAGCATGGCTTCGAAAACAAAATAGAGGGGAGGCATTAGAAAAACCCAGACTTGAAATGTTTGTATCCACTTCCAACAACGCAACGTAGAACTAATGGCTGAACGAGAGCGTTTCTCAATTGTCTCAATTGGGGTGTGGCACCAAGTGTGCTATAGGCTGCTATAGTTGCGGTTGCGACAGGCAATTAAGTGAACAAAATTGAACTCATTGTAACCCGCTTGTCGTATTGTTCACACCGCATTTAAGAAAGATATGAAAACGACCAAAACCGTCCGCAAAGCGGGTTTCACACTGGTGGAAATCATGATAGTCGTGGCCATCATCGGCCTCTTGGCGGCGATCGCCATTCCCAACTTCGTCAGGGCCCGCGCCACCTCGCAAGCCAATGCTTGTATCAACAACCTGCGCCAGATTGACGCCGCATGCAATGA
>JBEKJN010000012.1:0-22940 GCA_050011235.1 Verrucomicrobiota bacterium
TTCATCGCGGGACGCCCTGGCAGACGGTGTATCTCAAGGCCTCGGACGTTCTGGCTTATCAAAACAATTTTGGCGTTTACGGCCCTAGTGGTCCTAACCTTTGGACGAACTGGACGGGCAACGTGAATCCGTTTGATGCCGTCAACACCGCGCCGAAGAAGGATTGGCTGTTGTTCGACGTTTTCACCACCGCGTTCAACGACAACGCCACACGCGGCCAGCTTTCTGTCAACCAGCCGCATCTGGCCGCGTGGTCGGCCTTGTTCAGCGGCGTCATGGTGCTTTCCAACAACGCGTCCGACTCGGTTGTTCAAAGCTCCAGCCAGACCGCCAGTTCGATGACGAATTTCACGGCCTTCCCGATTTCCCCGGCGGGAATTGGCACGAACTCAGCGATGTGGCAATTATGGAACGGCATTGCCCAGTGGCGTGCAGTTGTCACCAACACCGACGGCGTGGTCGGCGCCTTCGAGCACGCCGGCGATATTCTTCTCGTGCCGCAACTCACCGTGCAATCGCCGTTCCTGAACTGGAACGACAGCGTGCAACAACAAAAGGGCATCAGCGACGAGATGTATGAATGGCTGCCGCAGCAGGTGATGTCGCTGTTGCGCGAAGGCTCGCCGCGGTATGTGATTTATTGCTACGGCCAGGCGCTGAAGCCGGCGCCCAATTCGCTGGTGACCGGTGGCGCCTATTTCGGCATGTGCACAAATTACCAGGTGGTGACGGAGAGCGCCGCGCGCGCGGTGGTGCGCGTGGACGGCGCGGGCACGCCCACGCCGCACGTGGTGGTGGAGAGTTATAACCCGTTGCCTCCGGATTAATGACAGGACACGAAGATGAGATACAAAAACAATCTGGTAGGGACGGCTCGCCGAGCTGTCCGGGCACGAAATGGTCGCCCCGGCGGTGCGACCCTACCGGTTGCCACCGGACTGATATGAAAGCAGGAAATAGAAGTTGGGAGATGGGGAGCGCAGCCGCCCCGGCTGCCGTTCGGCGCGCCTCGCGCCGAACATTCCGCCGGTGGACAGACTCACCAATTTGGTCGTGTGCGCCGCGAAGGTCAACGACGAGGGCGTCGTTGACTGCACCCGAGGCGGGTGCGCTCCCCTTCCATCCTCGCTTTGTTGACGGTCGTATGACATATTGACCAACCGATTTTATGCGTTCGCGCCCATGGATTTGGATTTTGCTGTGCCTGTTGCTCGCGACGGGCGCGTGGCTTCTTTGGCTGCACGGAAATGGCAGGGACGTGCGGCCCGCACGTCCGCACGAAACGGTCGCCCCGGCGGTGCGACCCCACCTTCCATCCGGCCCAGCCGTGGCCCAGGCCAAGCCCTTCACGATCCTTTCGACCAACCACGTTCAAGCCGTGGCTGTAGCGGCCCGGACAAACCAATTTGCCTGGCGCCTGTCCAACACGACCAAGCCCATCGGCGAACTGATGGGCGATCCGCACGCAATTCTGCTGGCGAACGCGCTAATTGACACCAGCGCAAAGTTGGATCTTTCGATTCCGAAACAATTGCAGGCCCCGGGCGAGCCGGGCGCTTACATTGTCCAGGCCAACGGGCCGATTGACAACGCCTTCCGGGCGATGCTGGCACGGTCGGGCGCGCAAATTGTTTCCTACATCCCGAACAACGCCTACCTCGTGACCGTTTCTGCCGGCAACGCAAATGCGCTGGCGGGAAATCCGATGATGCAAGCGGTGGTTCCCTACGAGCCGTATTACAAAATTTCGTCGTCAATGCCCGTAACAATTGAACGAAAAACGTCTTCCTGGACGCCAATTGAAGCCCGCCCGGCGGCGCAGACAACATTGCTTGACTTGGCTGTGGGCCAAAAGCCTCTGCCTGCGGGAACGTATTTGACGCTCGGTTTGTTCAACGACGGCGCGACGGCGACGGTCGCGCAAATTGAAAAGCTCGGCGGTCAGATAGTCGCGCGGGAAGATTCGCCATTTGGTCCGGTGGTGCGCGTGCAGCCGCCGGCGGATTGGGTTGTGCTGGCCGCGTTGCCCGGTGTGCACATTGTCGAGCCGTCCTACCGGCGCGCGTCGGCGAATGATTTGTCGCGGGCGACGGTGGGCGTGGCGGTGGACACGCAAACGCCGACAAATTATCTGGGTCTGACCGGCAAAAATGTGCTCGTCGAAGTGAACGACTCGGGCATTGACGCAACGCATCCGGATTTGACCGGTCGTATCATTCCCGATTCCGCGCTGAGTTTGGTTGATACTAACGGGCACGGCACGCACGTGGCGGGCACCATCGCGGGCAGTGGTTTTGAATCCACGACCGTTACCAACGCGCAGGGTTCCATCATGCCGGGGACCAACGGCCAGTTCCGCGGCATGGCGCCGCTGGCCACTTTGTATTCGGTGGCGGCGATCAATAATACCTTCAGCTTTTTGAATTTCAGTGACCGGTATTTGCAGGAAGCTCCTGCGCTGACGAACGCACTCATTTCCAACAACAGTTGGAACTACGACGGCGACAACGCCTACGATCTGGCGGCAGCCAGCTACGACGCGGCGGTGCGCGACGCGCTGCCACAAGTGACCGGCTCACAGCCGGTGCTGTTTGTGTTCGCGGCGGGCAACGACGGCAGCGGCGACGACACCACCGATCCGGGCAACGGCACGGCCGACAGCATTGCTTCGCCGGCCACGGCCAAAAACGTCATCACCGTGGGCGCCATCCAGGAGTTTCGCAACATTACCAACGAGGTGACCAACGCAGACGGCACCATCAGCGCGCCCTGGCAGGCGCAAACCAGCACCAGTTATCGCATCGCGGGATTTTCCAGCCGCGGCAACGTCGGCATCGGCACCGAAGGCACTTACGGCCGGTTCAAGCCGGACGTGGTCGCACCGGGAACATCCATTATTTCCACCCGCTCCAGCCAGTGGGACATCGGGACGTATTTCTTTGCCGATCCGACAAATAACAACGTGGAGGATTTATCGGTGGTCATCCAGGCGGATACGCTGGGGGCGGGCCAATTCCCGCTGGTGCCGACCAACACCGTTCAAATTACTATCCAGTTGTTCACGAACGCGGATTCGCCGTTTCCATTCCCCCCCGATCTGCCGATTTATTTCGGATTGGTGGGTTCGCCAGCGTACGATTACTCCACCTTCAATAATCAGGTTTCAATCCCGCCGGACGGCGGCCTGACCATCCCTGAAATACTTAGTAGCGAAGCGTCTTACGGTTTCAACTTCGCCGTCAGCAACATCACCAGCGAACCTATCAATTTCGACATCATCCTCGACACCATCACGACGAACTACCCCGGCAATTATTTTCTGGTGTATAGCAATTTGGACCAGTCGCTCGGCACACCCAGTACTACGGGCGGAACCGGGCCGGGGCCGTATTACCGTTTTGAAACCGGCACGAGCATGTCGGCGGCGGACGTGTCGGGCGTGCTGGCGCTGATGCAGGATTACTTCACCAACACGCTGCAAACCGTCCCCAGCCCGGCGTTGCTCAAGGCCATGCTCATCAATGGCGCGCGCCCGACGGGCGCTTACGATCTTCAAGTCCAAAACAACATCAACTTTGAAGGTTGGGGATTGATCAATCTGCCGAACTCACTGCCGCCGGGTGTGACGAACGTATCCGGAGCAAGCTGCTCCAGCTTTTTCATTGACCAAAACCCGACCAACGCGCTGGCCACCGGCGACAGCCATACGTTCGTGTTGACCATCGACACTAACACCGCCGCTCAGACCCTGCCGTTGCGCATAACGCTGGCGTGGACGGATCCCCCCGGCGACCCCGCCGCCGCCATCAAGCTTGTCAACAGCCTCGGCCTGGTGGTCAGCAACGGAGATACTTCAGTCGGTCCGGTCCTCTATTACGGCAACGACATCGCGTCGGGGAGCATTTACAACACTCCGGAAAGCATGAACACCCCGGCTATTTTTGACGCCATCAACAACGTCGAGAACGTGTTCATCTCGCCGCCGCTGGGCACGACCTATACCATCACCGTCAGCGGGCGCGATGTGAACGTCAATGCTGTCACCGCTCAAACCAACAACGCCGCCGGAGTCTATGAGCCCAACATCGTTCAGGATTTCGCGCTGGTGGTCTCCTGCGGCGAAGGCGAAGTGACCAACTCCATCTCGTCGGTGACTGACAATGGCATCGTTTCCAATCCCACGGGCGACCAGCAAGTCAGTTTTCTCGGCGGCACCAATGTCAACGCGCCGCTGCTCAATCAGATGGTCGGCGCAAGCTCACCGCTGCTGGGCACCAACACCATTCCCGCCGGAACCAATTTCGGATTTGCGGCCAACGCCATCATCACGCTGGGCATGACGAACCAATGGCATTTTTACGTAGTAACCAATCCGCCCGGCGCCAGCCTGCCCAACGCCGGGTTCATCACGTTTCTGCCGGACACGCTCTCCGTCCCGCGCATGGGCGTGTTTGCGGACAATGCAGGCAACGCCACCACCCCATCAGCAGACGTTGATCTTTATGTAACGACGGACCCGACGCTGACGAATCTGAATCCGATGGCGATTGCCAACTGCGTCAACGGCACGCAAGTAGGATTGTCAGCGGGAGGCGTCTTCAACGGCGCGTCCCTCAGCCGCGGTGGCACGGAGTTCGTGGTGGACACCAATTCGTTACCGGGTGAGGTTTACTACGTCGGCGTGCAGTCGGAGCGCCAAGTGGCCTCCGAATACGATTTTCTGTCCATCTTCACGGCGACGCCGTTCAGCACGATGCAAAACGGCATTCAAACCGTCAACGGACAGCTCCTCCCGGTTTATATTCCCAATGGCAGTCCGACGCATCCCGGCCTCGCTTACATTTTCGGGCTGGCCATTTATCCGACCACCGTGGGTCAGGTCATCGTGAACGATACGATTGTGCACCAGAATTTCGGCAACCTCATCGGCACGCTCAATTTCAACGACATCCGGGACGTGCTGAACAACCACGATTCGCTGGGCAATCCGCCGGGGCCTTACAGTTTTATCTATGACGACAGTGGTTCGGGCAATACCCCAGGTTCGCAGCCGTCCGACGGACCGGGTAGTCTGCAGGACTTTGTCGGCAAACAGGGCATCGGTCCGTGGATGTTGACCGAGGCAGACTATTCGGAGACGCAGACGGGCTTTGTAAATAACTTCACTTTGACCCTTACGCCGCACCAAGACCTCACTAAGGGCATCAATGTTGTAGTGCAGCCGGGCAGTTGGTTCTACGATTACGTTGACGTGCCGGTGGGTTACACCAACCTGACGGTGTCGGCCACCAACGAATCGGCGTCGGTGGCCACGCCGCCGCTGCAACTGTACGTCAAACTAGGCTCCGAACCGACTTTGGCGGACACGAATGATGAGGTGTTGCTGAACAACCCTGGCCCGTTGGGGCCGGGCAATTCGATTTCCGTGGGCCCGCCATTGACACCGGGACGTTATTTCGTCGGCATTTTCAATCCCAGCTCCACTCCGGCGAATGTTTACATTATTGCCACGCTGGGTTTCTCGCCCTCGGCGATTTCGACGGTGGATTATCGTTCGGGCGGGCCGGTGCCGATTCTCGACGACGCGGTGACGTATTCGAGCATCTTCGTGACGAACACGGACATCATCCAGGATTTCAACGTCGGTTTGCGCGTGGATCATCCGCGCATTTCGGACCTGGTCTTTCATTTGATCAGCCCGGACGGCACGCGGTATTTGTTGATGGAAAATCGCGGCGGCACCACCACCAACGGCTGCGGCGCGACGATTCTCAACAATTTCTTTTCGCCGGCATCATCTTCCGGCGGCCCCGAGCCCTCCACCAACGTCATTAATACCGGTGAAACCACCGGTAGCCTGAGCATCAGCTACAATTTCTTCCCGGTCCCCGACCAGATGACCGTGTATTACGAGGGCAACGTGATCACCAACTTTACCACCAGCAACGCCGGCCAATTTAACATCAACTACGGTCCCGGTTCCTCGACCTTTGTCACCATCATCATGAACCAGTCCGGCAATCCGCAAACGAACACGGCTTGGGAATACACCGCCAGCGGGTCCCAGACCAACTACCTTTATCTCGCGTTCACCGAGGACACGAACCTGACGACGACGCCGATAAAATTTGCGCCGCCGCCGTTCGTGCCCTCGTTTTTCTCGACCAATTTTATCCTGAGCGACTTTGAAACCGCCGCGCCGGGCGATTACGCGGCATCTGCGCCGATAAATGACGAAAGCGTGTGGACCGTAATCAGCAACCAGGTGTCCGTGGTCAACGACCAGCCCAATGCCCAAGGAGGCAGCCAGTTTTTGGCGCTGGCGACCGGAACCATCACCAACACGCTGCCCACCATCCCCGGCGTCAAATACACCCTCACTTACAGCTATCGCGGGCCGGGCATCGTGAGTTGGTGGCGCGGAGAAAACAATGTGAATGACACCCTTAACTTGAACAACGGTGTCGCACACAATCTGACCTATGCCACTGGTGAGGTTGACCAGGCGATTTTGGAAAACAGCACCAATGCTTATTTTTATGTGCCGGCGAGTCCAAGTTTGAACGTTGGAGCCGGCGCCGGGCTGACGCTGGACGCCTGGATCAATCCGTCCAGTGTGAGTGGGTTTCATCCCATTGCCGAATGGAACAATGGGAATGTCAACCTAAACAGCACAATCGGAGTTCAATTCTGGATAGGCCAATTTCCAGGGGATAACGGGGTATTATGCACTACGTTCCTGGATAGTACGGGCAATAATTTCATACAAATTGCTTCGCCCCAACACACACTGGTCGCAAATGCTTTCCAGCATGTAGCGGTCACTTATAATCGTACCGACGGATTTATAAGATTGTATGTCAATGGGGTGATGGTGACCAATTCCTTCTGGGGCAATTTCGCTGCGCTCACCAGCTATGACCTATGGAGCCGCCGTCCGGAAGATTGCGGTGGTAGCTGCTGGACCGATGGAAGTTTCCTGGGAGGGCTGCTCGACGAATTTAGTCTTTATGGACGCGCATTAAGTGCCAGCGAAATCAAAGCGATTTACCAGAAAGACAGCGCGGGCAAATTCGATCGCAACCCCGAGATTCCGGCTCCGCAAAATCTAGCCGAGGCCAGCGTCACGATCGCGGGTGTCAGCAGCACTGTGATTTTTGGCGACAATACCAACTGGCAGACCGGGGGCGTAACCTTTACGGCCACGCAAACCAACACGCCGCTGATCATCAGCGGGATTGAACCGGGGATGTTGCTGGATTCCTTCTCCCTTTCCGGGGCGAGCGGCGGCAATCTGTATTACCAGCCGGAACAGGACATCAGCGGCATCAACGGCACCAGCGCCTTCGGCACGTGGACTTTGGAAATTCAGGATGACCGCGCCGGCGCCGCCAACGGCACGCTCCAGAGCTGGCAACTGGAGTTCATCTTTGCCAACACCAATTTCATACCGGGGCCGCCCAACCTCATCGGCGGCCAGCCGCAGACGAATATTCTCGCTCCCGGCGAAGTCTTGTATTACGCCGTCAATGTCCCCGTGAATGCGGACATGGCCACCAACATCCTGCTGTTCTCCACCGGTCCGAAGAATATCTGGTTTGACACGAACAACCCGCCTACGACCAATGTCTTTTTGTTCAGTGGACTCAATGGCTCCTACACGCTGTCAACGACCGGCAGCGCGCCGACGAATCTCGTCCCCGGCTCGACCTATTATCTGGTCGAGCAAAACCCGAACAGCTTCACCATCACCAATGCCATCGAGGTGGATTTTCATTTTGTGCCCGGTATTCTTGCGCCATTTGCCTTCACGCAACCGGCCAGCGCCGTCACGGGAACCGGCGCCCAATTGAACGGCATGGCCACGCCCAACGGCCTGCCGGCCACGGCCTGGTTCCAATGGGGCACGACCACCGCTTACGGAAACCAGACGCCGACGGTCGGCGTGGGAACGGGTTCGAGTGTGGTTTATACCACGAGCCCGATCAGCGGTTTGTTGCCGAACGTGCCGTATCACTTCCGGCTGGTCGTCAGCAATGCCCTGGCGGTGACCCATGGTTTCGACCAGATTCTGGATGAGGCCAACGTGGTGGTCTGGGGCGCCAACTATGCCGGACAGGCCAAGGTGCCGCCGGGTTTAAGCAATGTGGTGGCCATCGCCGGCGCTTATGATCACAGTCTTGCATTGGTAACGAACGAAACGGCGGTGAGCTGGGGCGACAATTTGTATGGTGAGGCGACCGTGCCGTCCGGCTTGAGCAATCTGGTGGCCGTGGCCGGTGGTGAATCTTACAGCCTGGCATTACAAAACAACGGAACGGTGGCCGCCTGGGGCTCGGATATTTATCCTGGCGCCGGCGAGACGAATGTGCCGTCTAGTTTGAGCAATGTGGTGATGATTGCCAGCGGGCAATATTCAAGTCTGGCATTGCAAACCAATGGATCGGTGATGGCCTGGGGCGCCAACTTGTTCAATCCGACGAACCTTCCGGCGGGCTTGAGCAACGTGGTGGCCATTGCGGGCGGGACTTTGCACAACCTGGCGATCAAGAACGACGGAACGGTCGTGGCTTGGGGTGACAACGGCGCCGGCCAGACCAACGTGCCCGCCAATCTCACCAATGTAGTGGCCATCGCGGCCGGGAGTTTTCACAGTCTGGCGCTGAAAGGCGACGGGACCGTGGTGGCTTGGGGCTTTGACAGCGCCGGCCAGACAGACGTGCCTACAAATCTTGCCAATGTGGTGGCGATTGCCGCCGGTGGGTTCCATAGCATGGCCCTGAAAAACGACGGGGCGGTGGTGGCTTGGGGCGATGATTCCGCCGGCCAGACCAGCGTGCCGGTGGGTTTGAGCAATGTGGTGGCCATCGCCAGCGGTTATCTTCACAGTCTGGCCTTGACACCTCAGTCCACTGTCAATTTGACCAACGTCGTCCTGGGCCCGACCAATGGGGTGCCGCAAACGAACAACATTTTGGGCCACAGCATCACATATTATCAAATCAACGTGCCGGCGAACGCGGATTTTGCCACCAACATTTTGCTCTTCGCGCTGCAAGGGCCGTTGAACGTCTGGTTCGACACCAACAACCCGCCCACGACCAACGTCTTTTTATTCAGCGGAACCAACGGTTCATCCACCTTGTCAACGACCGGCACCCCGCCGCTGATCCCCGGTTCAACTTATTATCTCGGTGTGCAAAACACGAACAGTTTCACCGTTACTTACGCAATCGAAGTGGATTTCCATTTGTTGACCAACCCGCCCATTTTCATCTCCGGCATCATCGCCACCAACATCGGCGGAACGCCCGGTTTCCTGCTGACCTGGTACGCGCCGACCAACGACGAATTCCTGGTGCATTGGACGGACAGTCTCACGCCGCCGGTGGCATGGGGCACATTCAGCAACATCGTCACTTACACGTCGCTGACGCCCACGAACGGCATTGGTTTCTTCGAGTTCTTTGATGACGGCTCGCAGACCCCGCCGGGATTGCCGCCGATGCGTTTTTACCGGCTGGAACTGTTGCAGTCTCCAACCAATGGCGTGCCGCAGACGAACACCGTTGCGGCCGGCGGCATTGACCACTTTTTGATCAACGTGCCGCCGAACGCGGATTTTGCGACCAACCTCCTGCTCTCCGCCACCGGGCCGGTGACCATGTGGTTCAACCAGACCAATCCGCCCGCCGGCGCAAATCCGCCCGATGATTTGTTGATGGGCGGCGCGACGAACGGCATTTCCGTTTTGAGCACCACCAGTGTGCCGACAAACATCGTGCCCGGCGGGACTTATTGGCTCGGCGTGCAAAACACGAACAGTTTCGCCGTTACTTACGGCATCGAAGTGAATTTCCATTTGCAGACTGTGGCGAGCAGTCCCATCTCGAGTCTCAACATCACGTACACAACCAACATCGTCGGGACGAACGGCTTCCGGCTCACCTGGTTCGCGCCGACCAATGACGTCTTTCAGGTGCAACGGACGGACACGTTGCAGCCGCAGAACTGGCAGTTCTTCACCAATTTTATTTATTACACCGGCCCGCTCACGCCCACGAATGGTTTGTTCTCCTTCTTTGACGACGGCTCGCAAACGCCGCCCGGTCTGCCGCCGATGCGTTTTTACCGGATCATCCTGGATGGCACGGTCCCGTCAACGCATACCAACGCCGTGTTCATCAGCAGTGTCACTTCGACCAACATTGCCGCAACGAACGGTTTTTGGTTCACGTGGTCCGCCCCGACGAATTATTTGTTCGAGATGCAATGGACGACCAATCTCGCGCCGGTCATCACCTGGTACACGTTCCCGAACATTATTGCGTACAGCACGTTCGTCAGCCCGACCAACAGCCTGTTCAATTTCTTTGACAACGGCTCGCAAGGCGGCCTCGGCCCGATAAGATTTTACCGGCTCCTCCTGCTGCCGTAGCGCGCCCGTTAATGAAGCAGGAGACGACGTAAGGAGTCTCTATATTAATCCGTATTGGCCGAAGAAATTTGAGCTTCGTTACCTCGGCTCCTACAAACGATGGCTTTTTTAACGCTCAACTCTTGCTTTGCTTTCCCGGTTGCTTGGGATAGCCTTGCCCTTTTGTTGAAGCGAAAAATTCGCGGCCATGAGCAAGGAATTCATCCGCATCGGCGGGGCGCGTGAGCATAATCTCAAAAATCTCACGCTGAACATCCCGCGCGACCGGCTGGTGGTCATCACCGGCCTGAGCGGGAGCGGCAAGTCGTCGCTCGCGTTCGACACGATTTACGCCGAGGGCCAGCGCAAATACGTTGAGAGCCTCTCCGCCTACGCCCGCCAATTTCTCGACCAGATGCAGAAGCCGGAGGTGGACTTCATCGAGGGCCTGTCGCCGGCCATCGCCATCGAACAGCGCAGTTCCGGCAGCAGCCCGCGCTCCATCATCGCCACCACCACGGAGATTTACGATTACCTCCGCCTGCTGTACGCGCACGTCGGCAAACCGCATTGCCCGGACACCGGCGTGCCCATCGTCTCGCAAACCACCAGCGATATCGTGGACAAAATCCTCGCGCTGCCGCCCAAAACCAGGGTGATGCTCCTCGCCCCGGTCGTCCGCCGGCAAAAAGGCGAGTTCCGCGACGTCATCGAACGCCTGGCGCGCGAGGGCTTCGTCCGCGCCCGGGTGGACGGCGAATTCGTCGAACTCGAAGCCAACACGCGCGTCAAACTCGACAAGAAGAAGTTCCACACCATCGAAGCCGTCGTGGACCGGCTGGTGATTGACGGGAAAATCCGCGTGCGGCTGACCGATTCGGTGGAAACCGCGCTGTGCTGGGGCGAAGGCGTGATGTTTGCGCTGCACCAAACGGTTGAAGTAGCCGCGAACGTGAGTTCGCGGACAAATCACTCTGCACAGGCAAAAAAGCCGCCGACTAACGTCGGCGGCTACGGGAACAGTTGGGCCGAAACTCTGCATTCCAACAAGATGTGTTCGCCCGCGACGGGCAAAAGTTTTGACCCACCCACGCCGAAACATTTTTCGTTCAATGCACCGGCGGGCGCGTGCCCGGTCTGCCACGGCCTCGGCCAGAAAATGGTTTTCGATGAGAGCCTCATCGTGCCCGACCCGGAGCAGCCGCTCGACGGCGCGGTCCAGCCATGGCGGCGGGCGGGCAAACGGATGAATATTTATTACAAAGCCATGCTGCGCTCGGTCGCGGCCCATTTCAACGTCAGCCTGGAAACGCCCTGGAAAAATCTGCCGGACGATTTCAAAAAAGTTTTGCTGCACGGTTCGGGCGAGGACGACGTTGATTTTCATTTCTGGCGCGCGGGCAGCCAGCACACCATCAGCCGTCCGTTCGAGGGCGTGCTGCCCAACCTGGGGCGGCTGTTCACCGAGAGCGAAAGTGAATTCGTCCGCAACCGCATCAAGCCCTACATGAGCCCGCAGTTTTGCGACGTGTGCAAGGGCAAACGGCTCAAACCGGAAATCCTGGCCGTGACGCTGGGTAGCGATAACAACGCAGGACAGGCTTCCAGCCTGTCTCCATCTTCTCCCAAAAAAATTGGAGACAGGCGCGACGCCCGTCCTACGATTCCCGGCCTGTCCATCATGGACGTTTGCGCGCTGTCCGTGGAAAAGGCCGACGAATTTTTTGCCGGCCTCAAGCTCACGGAATTCGAGGAGAAAATCGCCCACGAGATCATCAAGGAAATTCGCGCGCGGCTGGACTTTCTGAAAAACGTCGGCCTGGGCTATCTCACGCTCGACCGCGAGAGCAGCACGCTCTCCGGCGGCGAGGCGCAACGCATCCGGCTCGCCACGCAAATCGGCGCGGGTCTCGTGGGCGTGCTTTACATCCTGGACGAACCGAGCATCGGCCTGCACCAGCGCGATAATGACCGGCTGTTGGCCACGCTCAAGGGACTGCGCGACCTCGGCAACACCGTGCTCGTGGTCGAGCACGACGCCGAAACGATCCGGCAGGCGGACTACATCGTTGACCTTGGCCCCGGCGCGGGCGTTCACGGCGGTGAACTGGTCGCGGCGGGCGCGTTGCCGGATATTTTGAAAAATCCGAATTCGCTCACCGCGAAATATCTCACCGGCGAACTGACGATTCCCATTCCCCAAAAGCGCCTGGCGCCGTCCAAAGACCGCGGCTGGCTCGAAGTGCTCGGCGCGCGGGAAAACAATTTGCACGATATTGACGCGCGGATCCCCCTGGGCACGTTCACGTGCGTCACCGGCGTCAGCGGTTCGGGCAAGAGCACGCTCGTGGACGACATCCTGCGCCGCGCGCTGTTCCGCAAGTTTTACGGCTCCAAGGAAACCCCCGGCACGCACCGCGCCCTGAAGGGGTTTGAAACGGTGGACAAAGTCATCGTGATTGACCAGTCGCCGATTGGCCGCACGCCCCGCAGCAATCCGGCGACCTACACCGGCATGTTCAATCACATCCGCGATTTGTTCGCAAAACTGCCGGCGGCGAAAATCCGCGGTTATGCTCCGGGACGGTTCAGCTTCAATGTCAAGGGCGGCCGCTGCGAAAAGTGCGAAGGTGATGGCTTGATTAAAATTGAAATGAATTTTCTGCCGCCGGTTTACGTGACCTGCGAGGCGTGCGGCGGCAAACGTTACAACCGCGAGACGCTCGAAATCACCTACAAAGGCAAGAACATCGCTGACGTGCTGGCGATGACCGTGGACGAGGCGGTCACGTTTTTCCGCGCCGTGCCCCAAATTTACGAGCCATTGCTGACGCTGGCCGAGGTCGGCCTCGGTTACATTGGATTGGGGCAGGCGGCGACGACGTTGAGCGGCGGCGAAGCGCAGCGCGTGAAGCTGGCGACCGAGTTGAGCCGCAAGGCAACCGGGCGGACGTTTTACATTTTGGACGAACCGACGACCGGCCTGCATTTTCATGACGTGGCCAAGCTGCTCGAAGTCCTGTTCAAGCTGCGCAACGCCGGCAACACACTCGTGGTGATCGAACACAACCTCGACGTCATCAAGACGGCGGATTGGATCATTGACCTCGGCCCGGAGGGCGGGGATGCTGGCGGCCGCATCGTCGCGCAGGGCCCGCCGGAAGCCGTAGCCCGTTGCCCCGAAAGTTTTACCGGACAGTATTTGAGCCGCGTTCTGCAGCCGTCATGAATCAGCCTTTATGAAAATAACATTGTTCGGTCTGGCCGGAATTAAAACCGGCAAACACAATCTCAAAGATCCGCGCTTCGATGAGGCCGACAAGCTGGTCGAGGCGGACAAGAAAACTTACGCGCAGGTGGACGTGGTGGGCGACGACCAGCTTTTGGACGCCGACGCCATCCTCGTGTCGCAGGAAGGCCGGGCGGACATAATTTTGAAGGACCTGGAATTTGTGGAGACGCGCCTGGGCCGCGACCCCCAGCCGGCCGAGCGGGCGGCACTGGAAAAAATCAAGGCCCTCCTCGAACAGGAAAAGTTCGTCTTCAATTCGGGGGTCGGGCCGGAGGACCTTCAGGCTGTCGCCGCCCACCACTTTTTCACCGCCAAACCGATTGTGGTGGCCGAACCGCCGGAGTTGGAAGATCCCGACGCCCTGCTGCTGCGCGCGTTTCACGAGGCCGGCTACATCTGTTTCCTGACCGTCGGCGGCAAGGAGAATCGGGCCTGGCCGATTCGCCAGGGCATTACGGCCTGGGAAGCCGGCGGCACGATTCACACGGACATCCAGAAGGGTTTCATCCGCGCGGAGATCATCAGCTATGCGGATTTCATCGCGGCGGGTGGTGAAACGCAGGCCAAGCGCGCCAACAAAATGCGGCTGGAGACGAAGCAATACGTCATGCAGGATTACGACCTGACCAACTTCCGGTTCAATAAATAGGCGCGACCCCGGCTTTATTTCACTCTTTTGTCGCTGTGCCACGTTGGTTAGATTCGGGCGCATGGCATTTCGCTGGCGATGGCTTTTGATTTTGTTCGCGCTCATTTTGAGCGGCGAACAACTTTCCGCCGCCGGCGCGAAGGAGCAACGCGCTTATGCCGCCGCCGTGACCGCATTTCAGGATGAAATGTGGGGCCGGGCGGAGACGGAGTTCGCGCAGTTCATTCAAAAGTATCCCAAATCGACCAACGCGCCGGAGGCCGTGCTATTGCAGGCGCAGGCGGAATTCAAACAGGGAAAGCTGGCGCAGGCCATCGCGTTGCTTGATGCGCGCAAAGCCGGGGCCGGCCATCTCGCCGACCAATACGTTTATTGGATTGGCGAAGCGCAATTTCAAAACGTGGATCTGACGAACGCGGGGGAGACGTTCATTGCGCTGGCGCGCGATTTTCCCGAATCATCCCTGCGGCTCCGGGCGGTGGTGGAGGCGGCGGCGGCACGCGCCGAACTGGCAGCGACGCACGCCGGACCAGGCGATTGGCCGGAGGTGGGCGCGCTGTTGCAGGAGACCAACGGCGTGTTTCAGCGCGCGGCGCAATTGGACCCCGCGAACGAACTGGTCACCCGTGGGCGCCTGCTGCTGGCACAGGCGGCACTCGCACAGAAGGATTTTGGCGGCGCGGCGGCGACGCTCGCGTCCGTGAATCCACAGGCCCTCGAACCGGAATTGGGCTGGCAACTGGCGTATTTGGTTTATCAGGTCAAGCTGGCGATGGGCGACACCAACGCGGCGCTGGCGGCCACCACCAATCTGCTCCAGATTGCGCGGCTGGGAAATGACGTATCCTTGCGCGGGGAAAGCGTGGCGTTGCACGCAGGTTTGCTGGAACAAAGCGGGCTAAAAGCCGAAGCCTTGGACGCGTATCAGGAAAATCTGACGAACGCGCCGGTGGAACGGCAGCGGCAGGCGGTCCTGAAAATCACGGAACTGGCCGTCGCCCAAGGCCGTTTTTCGACGGCCGAGGACTCGCTCCGGAATTTTATCGCCCAATTCCCGGATTCACCGGCAGCGGACATGGCGTTGCTGTCGCTCGGCGAACTGCATTTGAAGGATTACGTTGCGGATCCGTCGGCGACGAATCAACTGCAAGCGGCGTCCGAGGCTTTCAACCGGTTTCTGGCCGCGTTTCCCAACAGCCCGCTCACGGGCAAGGCGTATTTGGACCGCGGCTGGTGCGGCTGGCGCGCGTGGCTTGCGGGAAGCACGACCAATAGCCTGACCGATGGCCTGACCGATTTCGAAGCCGCCGCGCAGAGACTGCCGCCGTCGGAGGATTTGGCGGTGGCGCGGTTCAAAATGGGCGACGCGCTGTTTGCGCTGACAAATTACGCGGGCGCGCTGGAAAATTACCGCGCGGTGCTGGACGATTTCACCAATTTCCCCGCCGTGGCCAGGGCGCTCGGCGACCGCGCGCTTTATCAGAGCCTGCGTGCGTGCATGGAATTGACGAATACGGCCGGAGCGGAAGACACGATGGAGAGAATTTTGAAGCTGTATCCGGCCAGCGAGGAAACCGGCAACAGCTTGCTGCTCATGGGCGAATATCTCGCGGACCTGAGCCAGCCGACGAACGCGCTGGCCGTGTTTCAAAGATTTGAGGCCATCCTTCCCCATTCGCCGTTGCGACCGCAGGTGGACCTGGCCATTGCGCACGCCTGCGAACAGGAGCAAAACTGGCCGACGGCCATCGAAAAATACGAAAAATGGTTGACGGATTTCCCGACCAATGCGCTGCGGCCGCAGGCGGATTACGCGCTGGCCAGTGCGAATTACCAGGCGGGAAATGAAACGAATGCCTTCATCCTGTTCACCAACTTTGTCGCGCAATTCCCGACGAACGACCTCACGCCGCTGGCGCAATGGTGGGTGGCTGATCATTTCTTCCACGCGGGTCTTTACCCGGACGCGGAGAAAAATTACAAGTTCATCTTCCAAAACTTCCCGCCCAATGACCTCAGCTATCCAGCGCGGATGATGGCCGGGCGCGCCGCCGTGGCGCGGCAGGGTTATTCGGACGCCAGTGATTATTTTACCAAACTGGAGGAGGATACCAATTGCCCCAAGGAATTGAGGGTGCAGGCCACGTTCGCCTACGGCACGGTGCTGATGCGCATGGATTCGACCGTTACGAACAATCCGCTGGCCAATTTTCAACTGGCCACCAACGTCTTCAACCAGATCTGCCAGTTGTACTCCACCAATGAACTCGGCGCGCTGGCGTGGGGTGAAATCGGCGATTGCGATCTGCAACTCGCCAATTACGACGCGGCCACGAATGCCTACGCGCAAGTCGTCAATTCCCCGTTCCCCAACATCGCGGCGCGCAGCCAGGCGCAAATCGGTTTGGGACTGGCGCTCGAAAAAAAGGCGGCGGCGGCGGCCGGCGGCGACCAGAAAGTGCTGCGCGAACTGGCGTTGAAGAATTATCTGGATGTGTTCTACGAGAACAATTTGCGCAATGACGAGCAGGCGGACGCGTTCTGGACCAAAAAGGCCGGCCTGCAGGCGCTGCCGCTGATTGAAGGGCTCGGCGAATCGCCGCCGGAAGACTTTTTCAATCGGATGGAAAACTGGCTGCCGCAGTTGAAGGATTCGCTCGAAAAGACCCGAAATGCGTTGCCGGCGGCAAAAAGTTGAGGCGGCCATTTGACACGCCTGCCCGCCGCAGTTAGTTTCAAACAGGAATGGAAATGGCAGAGAACCTTGCAATTGAACCGGTGGTCAGTGTTACCGAGAATGCCGCGGCGGAAGTCAAATCGCTGCTCGCATTGCCGGAGAACACGGGCAAGACGCTGCGGATTTTTGTGGAGCAGGGCGGCTGCTCCGGTATGCAGTACGGCATGGTCTTCGACGAAAAACGCGACGGCGACCTTGCCTCTGAACAGAACGGTGTGGAAGTTTTGGTGGACTCGATCAGCGCGCAATATCTTCGCGGCACCGTGGTGGATTTCAGCGACACCCTGACCGGCGGCGGTTTCAAAATTTCCAATCCGAACGCGAAGCAAAGTTGCGGTTGTGGAAAATCCTTTGAGGCTTGAGCGGACTCGATCAACCCGCGCGGGCCTGACAATGCCGTCCCGTGCGATGCGGGACGGCTTTTTGTTTCACCCACAAAGTCAGCCGTCAAATCCAGTTTTTCCGGACCATCCAGCTCTTGATGACCTGCGTGAGGCCGACATAGCAGACCAGCGTCAGCGCCAGCAGCGGCCAGAATTGCCACGGCAGCGGCACGAAACCCAGCGGTCCAGCCAGGGGCGAATAAGGCAGGATCGCGCCGATGAGCATGATGAGGATCGTGGTCATCGTGAGTTGCCAGCTCGCGCGCGATTGGATGAACGGAATCAGGCTCGTGCGGATGACGTGGATGATAAGCGTCTGCGTCATGATGGATTCAACGAACCAGGCGGTGTTGAAGAGCGCGGCGGCGTGGGTATGGTTTGCGGCGTCGTCCCCAAAGCGCGCTACCAATTCCGGCGTCAGCCCCACTTGATTGCATTTGAAGAAAAACCACATCACGGAAAATGTGGTGTAATCAAAAATCGAACTGATGGGGCCGATGAAAATAATAAACTTGGCGATTTCTCCGATGTTCCAAGGGCGTGGCTTGGCGATGTATTGCGCACCGACGTTGTCCGTCGGAATCGGCACCTGTGAAAAATCGTAAAGCAGATTATTAGTCAGGATTTGAAGCGGTTGCATCGGCAGAAAAGGAAACCACGCGCTCGCGCCGAGCACGCTGAACATGTTTCCGAAATTGGAACTCGCACCCATGCGAATGTATTTGACGATGTTCGCAAACACTTTGCGGCCTTCGAGCACGCCTTCTTCAAGCACCATCAAACTTTTCTCCAGCAGAATCATGTCGGCGGATTCCTTGGCAATGTCCACGGCGGTGTCCACGGAAATTCCCACGTCGGCAGCGCGGAGCGCAGGCGCGTCGTTGATACCATCGCCCATGAACCCGACGACGTGTTTGTTGCGTTGCAGTGCCTGCACGACCCGCTTTTTGTGCGCCGGCGAGAGGCGCGCGAAAACATCTGTGGTTTCCACTTCCTTGGCAAGTTGCTCGTCGGCCAAATTTTCCACCTGGTTGCCGAGTAGAATTTTTTCAGCACGAATGCCGACCTCGGTGCAAACCTTGCGCGTGACCAGGTCGTTGTCGCCGGTCAACACCTTGACGGTGACGCCGTTTTGTCGGAGCGCGGTGATGGCTTTGGAGGCGGTGTCCTTCGGCGGATCGAGGAATGCGAGATAGCCAGTCAATACCAGGTCGCATTCGTCGGCTTTGGTAAAAGTGGTCTGGTTGCCCAATTTTTTGGTGGCGACGGCCAGTACCCGAAAACCGTCCTCGCTCAATTCATTGACCTGCTGGACCAGGTCGCCCGCCAGGATCGGTTCCATCGGGAAAATCTCGCCTTCGCTTTCAAAGTGCGTGCATCTGGCAAACACCGCTTCCGGTGCACCTTTCGTCAGCAATTGCCGTTCGCCGCCCGGGGCCTCGATGGCCACCGACATCATCCGGCGCGAAAAGTCGAACGGGATTTCATCCACCATCTTGTATTTTTCAATGCCGAGTTCCTTGTGCAATTCCTTGTATTTGAGCACGGCGCGGTCGAGAACGTTTTTCAGGCCGGTTTGGAAATGGCTGATGAGGTAGGCGTCGCGCAGGACCTGTTCGCTTTCGTTTTTGAAGACGTCGCAATGGATTTCAAGGATGACGTGGTCAATGGTGAGTGTGCCGGTCTTGTCGGTGCACAGCACATCCATGGCGCCGAAGTTCTGTATGGAATTCAACCGCTTGACGATGACCTTCTTCTTCGCCATCGCCAGCGCGCCCTTGGAAAGGCAGACCGACACGATCATCGGCAGCATTTCCGGCGTCAATCCGACGGCGATGGCCAGCGCGAAAAGAAACGTTTCCCCGCCCCAACTGTGTTTGGTGAGACCGTTGATGAAAAAAACCGCCGGTGACATCACGGCCATGAATCCAATCATCAGCCAGGTGAATTTTTTCACTCCTTTGTCAAAGGCTGTTTCCACCTGCTGCCCGGCGAGACTGCTGGCCATCTTGCCGAAATAAGTCTGCGGGCCGGTGGCGACAACGACCGCCGTGGCCGAGCCGCTTTCCACGCTCGTGCCGAGAAAGCAGAGGTTCGTGTGCTCGATGGACGAGACATTGGTGCGGGTATCGCGCGCGTCGGTTTTTTCGACGGGCAGTGATTCGCCGGTCAACGTGGCTTGAATGACGAACAAATCTTTTGCGGAAATCAGCCGCACGTCGCCAGGAATCATGTCGCCGGCTGACAGTTTCACCACGTCGCCGGGAACGAGTTCTTTAAGTGGAATTTCCTTCGGCTCACCATCGCGCATGGCGGTGGCCGTAACTCTGATCATCGCCTTGAGTTTGGCGGCCGCGTTGTCGGCCTTCGTTTCCTGAATGAGCCGCAAGGACAAACCCAGCGCGACCATGACGAGCATGACCAAACCGGTATACAGATTCGAGACGTCTTTATCCTCCGGTTTTGCATGGAAATAAGCAAAGAATGAAAAAACGGCAAGAATCGTCAGCAAAATCACCAGCGGATTGCGCGAGGCAATCCAGAGCCGCCGCAGCCAGCCGTGCTGTTTTTCCTGCGCAACCTCGTTCGGGCCGTGTTCATCCAGGCGTGCGGCCGCTTCCGCTTCGCTCAGGCCGGCCGGCGAGGTGCGGAGCTTTTCCAAAACCACGGCCGCTTCCTCCATTGCCGCGTCGCGGATGGCGCTGGTTCCTTTCTGATCGGTCGAATTTTTTTGATTCGGCATAAATGAACCGCTCACAATGGTTCCGGATCACGAAAGAAATACTACAAGCCGAATTGGTTTGGCCAGCCTTGTTGCGTAACTTTTCGAAACCAGGGGCGCAGGCGATTGCGGGAAAAATCGAACGCAGGGAACAGCGGGCAGGAGCTGAGGGATTTTGGCAGGAACGGCTCAGGCAATGGTATCACCGACAAAAATTTCCGTCCAACCTGCAAAAATGTTCGGCCGGTCTTCGACGAATCGCTCGTGATGTTCGGCCATTTTCACCAGGCGGGCGGTATTTTGCGGCAAACAGAGGGTCGTAAAAGGACGCCCTGATTTCAGTTTTTCGCGGAATACCTGAAATTCAACGCCAAGGACAAAGGCCAATTGCGGTGAAATATCCACTAACGTCGCATCGTCCATGTCAAATGGCTCCACCAGATCATAATTTCTTTGTTCCTTCATAACTGCCTCACAGCAAATAACGGGCCATTTTCGCTGGCTTGACGCTTCCGGCGGAGCAGCCTATTTTCAAGCTGTTCGGGGAGCCAACCGGTTCGTTGTAGCGGCGGTCTGTGACCGTCGGCAGCGGCCAAAGGCTGAGAGGGCGACGCGGGAGCGCCGCCGACCCGTTGAACCTGATCCGGATAATGCCGGCGAAGGGATGATGTGAATTCCTTTCCCGCCTTGTCCGATCTCGACACATGACGTTCGACAACTGTCAAATTTTATGATCGCGACCAAAGATTCGTTCGAACCGCATAGCAGCGAATCCCGCAATGCGGGACCCAACTCAAAGCGCGTCTATGTGACGGGCAAACTGCATCCCGAGGTGCGCGTGCCCATGCGCGAAATCGAACTGGCGCCCACCAAATCCTACACCGGCGCCATCGAGCAAAACGAACCCGTGCGCGTCTATGATTGCTCCGGTCCCTGGGGCGATCCCGGTTTTCACGGTGATGTCGAACACGGCCTGCCGCCGTTGCGGCGCGATTGGATTTTGAAACGCGGCGATGTTGCGGAACACCACGGTCGCGAAGTCAAGCCGCTGGACAATGGATATCTTTCCGGCAAACACGCCGAGTTCGCGAGCAAGGCAGAAAAAAATCGGCTCGTGGAATTTCCCGGACTGACGGGCAATCGTCGTCGTCCCCTGCGCGCGAGCAAAGATCATCCGGTCACGCAGCTTTGGTACGCGCGGCAGGGCATCATCACGCCGGAGATGGAATTCATCGCCATCCGCGAAAATATGCGGGGAGCACACGCGCCTCGCGTGTCCGCCGATGCGCCCCGCATCGGCGATCTTTCCCGCGACAACATTCGCAACGATTTGAACAAGCAGCATGCTGGGAGCAGCCAACTCGTAAATCGCAAATCGCAAATCGTAAATCCGCCACCGCCATCCGTGTTTGAACGCTTTCCGCAGAGAATTCCGGCGGAAATAACTCCGGAATTTGTGCGCGCCGAAGTCGCCGCCGGCCGCGCCATCATCCCGTCAAACATCAACCACCCGGAACTCGAGCCGATGATCATCGGCCGCAATTTCCTCGTGAAAATCAATGCCAACATCGGCAACAGCGCCGTGGCGTCGAGCATCGAGGAGGAAGTCGAGAAAATGCGCTGGGCCACCAAATGGGGCGCCGATACCGTCATGGACCTCTCCACCGGCAAGAACATCCACGCCACGCGCGAATGGATTCTGCGCAACTCGCCCGTGCCCATCGGCACCGTGCCGATTTATCAGGCGCTCGAAAAAGTCGGCGGCAAGGCCGAGGACCTTACCTGGGAAATTTACCGCGACACCCTCATTGAACAGGCCGAGCAGGGCGTTGATTATTTCACCGTCCACGCCGGCGTGCTGCTGCGGTTCATCCCGCTCACCGCCCATCGCATGACTGGCATCGTCAGCCGCGGCGGCAGCATCATGGCAAAATGGTGTCTCGCGCATCACCAAGAAAGTTTCCTCTACACGCACTGGGACGAAATCTGCGAAATCATGGCCGCCTACGACGTGAGTTTCAGCATCGGTGACGGCCTGCGTCCCGGTTCGATTGCCGACGCCAATGACGAAGCGCAGTTCGCCGAACTTAAAGTGCAGGGCGAACTCACCACGCGCGCCTGGGCCAAAGGCGTGCAAGTGATGAACGAAGGCCCGGGCCACGTGCCGTTGCACATGATCGAGGAAAACATGGCGAAGCAACTCGAGTGGTGCCACGAAGCGCCGTTCTACACGCTCGGGCCGCTCACCACCGACATCGCACCTGGCTACGACCACATCACTAGCGGCATCGGCGCAGCGATGATTGGCTGGTACGGCTGTGCGATGCTCTGCTACGTCACGCCCAAGGAACACCTCGGCCTGCCGGACAAGAAAGACGTGAAAGACGGCGTCATTGCCTACAAAATCGCCGCCCACGCCGCCGATCTGGCCAAGGGCCATCCCGGCGCGCAGGCCTGGGACGACGCGCTGTCGCGGGCGAGGTTCGACTTCCGCTGGGAGGACCAGTTCAACCTTTCGCTCGATCCGCCGCGGGCCCGCGCCTTTCACGACGAGAGCCTGCCGTCGCCGGGCGCGAAGCTGGCCCATTTTTGCAGCATGTGCGGCCCGCAATTTTGCAGCATGAAGATCACCCAGGACGTCCGCCGCTACGCGGCCGAGCACGGTCTGGAGCCCGAGAAAGCCCTCGACGCCGGGTTGGACGAGAAGGCCGCCGAGTTTCTCGCCCGGGGCGGAAAGGTG
>JBEKJN010000013.1:0-22233 GCA_050011235.1 Verrucomicrobiota bacterium
CGGTGCTGATTGATGTCTCCGCGCCGGATATTCTCAAGGCTTGGACCTCCGCGCTGGAAGCGCACGCCTCGCAAATTTCCGCCCGTAATTACGTCGAACTGCAACTTACGCGGGCGCGTTTGCGCGGGCTGCGCGGCGGGGTGGGCCATGCCATCGCCTTGTTTCCGAATGATCCACTCATTCTCGATTCGCTGGCAGCCATGAGCCGCGGTGCGCGACGATTTTGAATTCAACCACGGATCCCGCAATGCGGGACGGATAAACACCGATGAAGACAAAGACATTCACAGGTAGGGTGCGTCACTCCGTGCGCGCCGTACTTTGTGATTTGACGGACGGCAGGCAGGGGACTGCCCGCCCTACCAATCAATCCATGTCCATCCGTGGTTAACTAACGCATGAAAATCGGCATCGCCTGTTATCCTTCGGTGGGCGGGAGCGGCATTCTCGCCACCTGCTTGGGCGAGGAATTGGCGCGGCGCGGTCATGAGGTGCATTTTCTCAGTTACGAACGCCCGTTCCGGCTCCCCGAAAATACGCCGCGCCTGCATTTCCATCCGGTCGTCATCAACGAATATCAATTGTTCAAGTACCCGGACTACACGTTGCCGCTCTCGGTCAGAATGGCCGAGGTGAGCCGTGACTTCGGACTGGATGTCCTGCACGTCCACTACGCCGTGCCGCACGCGACGGCGGCCATTCTCGCGCGTGCGATGCTTCCGCCCGGGCAGCAACCGCGCGTGGTCACAACGTTGCACGGCACCGACACCACGCTGCTCGGCTGCGATCCGGGTTATGGCCCCGCCATCCACCATGCCCTCACCTGTTCGGATGCGGTCACGGCGGTTTCGGCTTACCTGAAAACGGAGACCCGGCGGGTGCTCGGATTCAACGGGCCGCTGGAGGTCATCCATAATTTTTTTGCGCCGCGGCCGCCGCGCCGTTCACGCGAGGAAGTGCGTTATGAGCTTGGCGTGGCGGACAACGAGGTGATGATCCTTCACTCCTCGAATCTTCGCCCGGTGAAACGCATTGATCTCCTGCTCGAAACCCTCGCGCGCGTCCGCCCGCGCGACGCCTTCAAACTCGTTGTCCTGGCAGGCGGAAGTTTCGCGCCATACCTCAAGGACGTGCAGCGGCTGGGTCTGAAAGACTGTGTGCTGGTGCGCGAGAACGTGAATGAAATCGAAGATTACCTGCAGGCCGCCGATCTTGGGCTGTTCACGTCCGAGACGGAGAGCTTTTGCCTGAGCATACTTGAGGCAATGTATTTTGGTTGTCCGAGCGTCGCCCGGCGCGCGGGCGGAATTCCGGAGGTGGTGGAAGACAACGTGAGCGGGCTTTTGGTGCCATCCGACGACCCGGACGCTCTGGCCCGGGCGATTGAAAGTTTAATTCAGGATCCGAAGCGCCGGACAACTATGGGTGAGGCCGCACAGCGCCGGGCGCGCGAACGATTTTCCGCCGAGGTCATCGTGCCGCGTTACGAAGCACTTTACCGCCGGGTGTGTGGCTGATGCGCAGGGGTGGCGAAGCCACTACTTACCCTCAACATTGGCTTGGGCAGTATGGGAAGCCTCCGCTGCGTTTTCGACGCCGGTTGATTGGTTTGTTGAATCTGAACTTGCCGCTGACGCGGTCTGCGCCGGGTTTTCTGCACGGCGGATTTCAATTTCCGCGAATGCTTCGGGCTGCGCGCAGAGGATTTGTTTAAGGCGGATCAATTCGAGCAATGCGAGGAAGGTGCAGATGACTTCGGAACGGTTCGCGGCGGTCGCGAACAATTCCGAGAAGCGCATGCTGCCACGCTCGGCCAGCACGCGCAGGATGAACTCGATTTTTTCGCTGACCGTCCATTTGTCCTCGAAAATGGCGCCGTCACCTTCACGTTGACCGAAACGTTTGAGGACGGAATTGACGGCGTTGAGCAAATCAAAGATCGAAACGTCCGGTTTCGGCAGCGGCGCGGGGTTTTCCAATTCCAGTTTGCCGGGCAGGCGCGGGAAAATGTTTTCCTGGCGGGCTTCGAGCGTTTGCAATTGCGCGGCGGCGTCCTTGAATTTTTTGTATTCGACCAGTTGGCGGATGAGTTCCCAGCGCGGGTCTTCGCTTTCGTCCTCGCCTTCGACAGCGACCTGCTGGTCGGCGGGCAGCAGTTCGCGGCTCTTGATGTACATGAGCGTCGAGGCCATGACGAGGAATTCGCCGGCCACCTCCAGGTCGAATACGCGCATGAGGTCAATGTATTCGATGAACTGCGTGGCGAGCTTGGTAAGGTTGACCTCATAAATGTCCACCTCCTCCTTCTTGATGAGATAAAGGAGCAAATCGAGCGGGCCTTCAAAGACCTCGAATTGAACTTTGTATTCCGCCATGCGCGTCAGCCGATAAAAAATTCTAAGATGACCGGGCTCGGTTTGCAACGCCGCAAACGGACGGGCAGTCGTATCGTTTAATCGGAGCGCGGAGCATCGCTCCGCGCAAACCAAGGTTTCCAGTTTGCGGAGCAATGCTCCGCGCTCCAAAAACCGCAAATTGTACCACTACCAACTGATGGCGGCTTTTGAAAACCCGGCGGCACTTTAAGCTTTGAACTCCGCACCGGGGATTTAGATTGGTTGCGTGACGGTTCTCGAAGCGATTCAGAAGAGTGCGGATTTTCTGGCAAAAAAGGGCGTCGAATCGCCGCGCCTGCAAATCGAGCTGTTGCTCGCGCATCTGCTCAAGCTGCCGCGCATGAAATTGTATCTGAATTTCGAGCGCATGCTCACACCGGCGGAAGTGGACGCGCTGCGCGAGTTCGTCAGACGCCGTGGCCAGCGTGAACCGCTCCAGCACATCACGGGTTCCACTTCATTTTGCGGACTGGAAATTACCGTGAACCGCCACGCGCTTGTGCCGCGGCCCGAAACCGAATCCCTCGCCGAACTGGGATGGCAGTTTCTTAATTGGGAGGGTCGCCGTGTCGGCGACCCAAATTCAAAATTAGGGACGGCGACACGCCGTCCCTCCCAGGATGATATTCCAACGGCCCTCGACCTCGGCACGGGCACCGGTTGCATCGCCATTGCGCTTGCTGTGAAATGCCCAACGGCAAAAATCACGGCAACAGACATCTCGACGGACGCACTTGCGCTGGCAAAGGCAAACGCTTCGCGCCACAACGTCACGTAACGGATTGAATTTCTGCAAAGCGACGGGTTTGCGGCACTGCAAAACGTAGGACAGGCATCTTGCCTGTCTCCATCTGAAGAAAAAAAATCAGGGACAGGCGAGACGCCTGTCCTACGTTTCGACCTGATCATCAGCAACCCACCCTACATTCCGTCCGCGGAGATTGCGACGCTCCAGCCGGAGGTGCGCGACTTTGATCCACGCAGCGCGCTGGACGGCGGCGCGGACGGCCTGGATTTTTATCGCATGATTGCGTTGCAGGCGGCGGCGTTTCTGAAACCGGGCGGAAAAGTTATGCTGGAATTCGGCGACGGCCACGCAGAGGCGATCCGGCAGATTTTTGAAAATGAAAAGTGGATTGTCGAAGCGGTAAAGGGAGATTACAGTCACCGCGCAAGAATTTTGATTGCGAAGTTGTAGCGGCGCTCTGTGAGCGCCGAAAAAAAATTGCGACGGTCGCAGACCGCCGCTACAAAGTTTCATGGAAAGTTTTTTAATCAAAGGCGGCGTGCCGTTGCACGGTGAAGTAACCATCAGCGGCAGCAAAAACGCCGCGCTGCCCATCATGGCGGCGACCCTGCTTACCGGCGAGACCTGCGTCATCCGCCGTGTGCCGGAATTGAGCGACACGCGGTTCATGGCGCGGATTCTCGAATCGCTCGGCGCAACGGTGAAATTTGAGCGCGGGACGCTGACGGTTCGCGCGCAAAAAATCCGCGGCTACGCCGATTACGATCTCGTCCGCCAGATGCGCGGCTCGATTTGCATCACGGGGCCGCTGCTGGCGCGGTTGAAAAAAGCGCGCGTGTCACTGCCGGGCGGCTGCGTCATCGGCGCGCGGCCCATCAATCTCCACTTGAAAGGTTTTGCAGCGCTCGGCGCAAAAATTGGAATTGAAGGCGGCTACGTTGACGCCACCGCAAAGAAATTGAACGGCGCGACCATCTTTCTGGGCGGACGCGCCGGTTCGACCGTGCTCGGCACGGGAAACGTGATGATGGCGGCGACGCTGGCCGACGGCGTGACGGTCATCGAAAGCGCGGCGTGCGAGCCGGAAGTGGTGGATTTGGCGAATTTTTTGAACGCAATGGGGGCGCAAATTTCCGGCATGGGCAGTCCGACCATCACCATCACCGGCGTCGAAAAATTACGCGGCGCGGAACACGAAGTCATTCCCGACCGGATTGAAGCGGCGACTTACACCATTGCCGCCGCCGCGACGAACGGCGAAATCACACTGAAAGGCGCGCGCGCCGACCACCAGCGCGCGGTGATTGACAAATTGAATGAAACGGGTGTGACGGTTGAACGACGCGGCACGAATCTGGTTGTTCGCCGCCACGGCCGGCTCAAGGCGGTGGACGCGACCACGTTGCCGTATCCGGGTTTCCCGACGGACGTGCAGGCGCAGATGATGTCGCTGCTCACGCTCGCGCCGGGCATCAGCATCATCACGGAGCGGATTTTTGAGTCGCGCTTCATGCACGTGAGCGAACTGGCGCGGCTTGGGGCGGACATCGAAATCGAAGGGCCGAGCGCGATTGTGAAGGGCGGACGGCCGTTGAGCGGCGCGCCGGTGATGGCGAGCGATTTGCGCGCCTCGGCGGCGCTGGTGATCGCCGGCCTCGCGGCGAAAGGCACGACGCAAGTAAACCGGATTTATCACTTGGATCGCGGCTACGAGAACATGGACGTAAAGCTGCGGAAACTCGGCGCGCGGATTCAGCGCATCGAGGAAAAATCGTAGGAGCGCGGAACAACCCGTCTGCATTTCGTTGGAGTTCTGGCTTTAGCTGCTTGTTCAAGGCAAGCTGAAGCTTGAACTCCAACACGGACAAGTTGTCCGCGCTCCAATTTTTCCCCCACAAAGCAAAAAGGCGCGGCGAGAAGCCGTTGGCGCGGGCGTGAAAGTATTTTCACCCGTGCAAACGGCCTCCCGCACACGCCCGTATTCGCGGACGAACCGCTTCGATGCGGCAGGCCGGTGTCCCCACTTCAAGCTGGCGCGATTCCGCCCTCGCTTCGCCATGGTGTGACGGGTTCATGCAGCGATCAGTTCGCGGCTGCTCGCGTAGATGCGCGCCTGGCGTCTGGCCTGGCGGACGGCAGCCCGGGTTTTTTCCTCGAACAACACCGGAAACACCAGCAAGGGATAAACTGTCACCCATGCCAGTGCCGCCGCCTCGTTGGCTGCGTGCCGCAACGGAGCGTTCAACTCCGGTTCGGTTGCGTGCGCCAGTTGCGCCGACAGCAGCCGCTTTTTAAGCCGCTCGAGTTCAGTTTCCTGAAACGCGCGAAACGGAGCGGGCGGCGTGGGCCGCAGCTCAAAGCGCGTCTCGGGGTCGAACTCGGTCGGCACCCGTTTTAGGTTTTTGTTCATGTTTTTACCTTTTGTTTTTGGTTTCGGTTTAACAAACAGAAAACCCGCGATTGACGGGCAATCGCGGGTTTCTGAAATCTGTCGGCTGGTATTACAATTTCGTTCCCACGCTGCCCAAAAGACGGGAGTCGCGCTGCCAAATGCCCATGCAACCGGCGACTGGCGCGTGCTTCAGTGTTTTCGCAAACATGGTTTTCATATTCTGCCGGCGAGAAGAAACACCATTTTGCCACGTTTGTCAAAGAGTTTTTTGCCTAAAAAAAACAGCCATTCTCAAGACTTGTCGCCGGGGCGGACGGTGGTAAATTGAACCAAGCATGAGCGACACACCATTACGCATGGTCACATGTCCGGGGTGCGACGCGAAGGTGTTCATTCCGGGTGACCTTCCGCCGCTGGCCACCGAACCGTGCAAGAAGTGCGGGCACGCGATCATGATGCCGATGCAACTGCGGCAATTCGAACTGCGCAGCAAAATCGGGGCGGGCGGCATGGGCACGGTATATCGCGCCTGGGACACGACGCTGGAGCGGATGGTGGCGGTGAAATTGATGAAGAAGGACCTGGCGCAAGACCCGAAGGCGCTGGAAAGTTTTTACCGCGAAGCGCGCGCGTGCGCCCGGCTCAATCACACGAACATTGTTCACATTTACACGTTCGATGCAACGAAGGACCAGCGTTACCTCGTCATGGAACTTGCCGACCGCGGCAGTCTGGATGCGCGCATCGAAAGATTGCACGTGCTGCCGGAACTGGACGTGCTCGACATCGGCATCAAAATCGCCTCCGCGCTCGACATGGCGCTCAAATACGATTTGCTCCATCGCGACATCAAGCCGGGCAACATTCTGTTCAACGCCGACCACGAGCCGAAGCTCATTGACTTCGGCCTTGCGCGCAAGACCGACGCGGAACAGGAGGGCGATGACATCACCTGGGGCACGCCGTATTACGTCGCGCCGGAAAAAATCAAGCGCGAGCCGGAAACTTTTTTGTCCGACATGTACAGCCTCGGCGGGACGTTATACCACGCCATGACCGGCCACGTGCCGTTTGACGCGCCAACGGTTGAGGAGGTGGTTGTGGCCCAGGTGCAGGAAGCGCTCACGCCGCCGAACCTCGTCGTTCCAGAAATCACGCAGGCCACCAGCGACGCGATCGTGCGCGCACTGGCGAAAAATCCGGCGGACCGTTTCCTCAGCTACGACGAATTTATCATGGAGCTGACGAAGTCACGCAGCGAACTGCTGGTGCAACAATCCCAAGCGCCGCAGGCCAAGCCCAAGAGCCTGACCAGTTGGTGGAAGCGGGGATAAAAAGAAGGCGGGCGTTGCCGCCCGCCGTGAAAAATGCCAGTGATTTCAGGTTATGGCTTCGGTTCTTCACCCGGCTTCTTGCCGTCATTAATCGTTGTGGCGGCGAGCTTGCCGTCGTCGGTTTTCTTGTAAGCGCCACCGACCTTGTCGCCCACGGCGATGTCGCTCAGAATCGCGGGCTCGCCATTCTTGGTGATTTTGGTTTCGGACGTGACTTCGAAGGTGCGCTTGCCAACCGTCAACGTCATTGCGTTGATGTTCATGGCGCCGACCGTGCCGCGAAAGACAAAGCCTTCGTGTTTCTTGGGTTTGGCGGGCTCGGTTTGACCGGGCGCTGCCGGAGGATTGGTACCATTGTCCTGCGCACGGGAAAGCATGGGCGCAGCAATGATGGCGGTTGCGAAAAGACTCAGGATGAGTTTGACAATTTGTTTTTTCATAAGGTTGATGATTAGTTGTTTGTACGAATAAGACGAAGCAGAATGAGCGCTGGTCACGGCGGAAGCAAGACAATTTACCACACGCCTTCGGTCAACAACTCCACGGTGTTGCGCGCCAAATCTTCCGCGAGCAACGGCAGTGACTGGCGTTCGGCGCCGGCCAAATCCGTGCCGACGTGGACGAGCGTGTAACCATTCACGTCCTTGTCGAGCAGGAGTTTGCCGGTGCTGCGTTCGCGCGCGGTGACGTGTGCGGTGACGTCGACACGATAATTTTCCACGGTCGCAACGTCGGTGTTCAAATAGCTCAAGCCTTCGCGAATGTAACGCGTGATGACACCGGTGACGACAATGTCACCTCCTCCATGCGTGGCGAGTTGATAAGTGCCGTCGGTCTGGAGCCGTTCGCGCAGCGCCTGCGTCACGGCGTCGCCGAGTCGCGGCTGCAACGTCTGGTTGTTAAATGGAAGGACTTCAATGGATCTTTCACCTCCAACATGAGTTTGAGGGTTGACCGGGCCGAGGTGATACCCGGCGCAACCGGCCAGCAGCGCCGCCGTTGCGCAGGTCAAAAAAAGTCCAAGCGCGCGCATTTCAACTCGCCGGAGCCTGGAGGCGCGGTTTGAGCGATTCGATTCGCTGGCGCGCCTGCGCGGCGAAGCGCGAATTCGGATCGAGCTGCAGCACTTCGTTGTAATAAACCACCGCGCCCGACCACTTCTTGCTCTTCTCGTAAAATTGCGCGATTTCAAAATTGCCGCGCACCTGCTCGGCCTTGAGCACGGCAATGGCCCTTTGCACCCGGGGCACGCGCTTGTCGTCGGGGAAAAGCGTAATGAAATCGGTATAAGCCGCGATGGCGTGGCTGGCGGTGCTTTGGTCATATTCGGCGGTGGCGGCCTGTTTTTGATACGCGATGCCTTCGCGGTAGAGTGCATCGGCGGCAATCACCGGCTGGTTGTGGTAGCGGTCGGCGGCGGTTTCGTAAGCCTTGACCGCCTCGGTGTAATCTTTCGACTTTTCTCGCGCGGCGCCGATGCGCAATTGCGCGTGCGGAGCCACGTCGCTGTAAGGGCCGTTGTTTACGATTTTACCAAACATCTTCGCCGTTTGATCCATCGAGGGGTAAAGCGGGAGGTAGCCCCACAACTTGAACCATTGGCCGTGGAGATAACGGTTGGCAATTGCATATTGCCGCCACAGGACGTCTTCGTATTCCGCGCTCTTGGGATATTTTTGAATGATGTTCTGATAGGCGTTGAAGGCGGCCTCGTCCTTGCCGGTGGCTTCGAGGCAGCGCCCGATGAGATAGGCGGCGTGCGGCGCGTAATCGGACAGCGGCCACACGCGCAGGACGCGATGCGCCGCCCGCAACGAGATGTTGTAATTGGCGCTGTTGAAAGCCTTTTCCGCCACCTCCAACTGATCCTTGGCGCGGCTGCGCTGCCACTTCGCGTTTTCGCCGTAAGGTTCGTAATACCAGCCCTCGCCCGGCACATAAATCAGCGGCGCGGGCGAACGGAACGGGAGCAAGGCCACGCCCACGACGAGCACCATCCAAAAGACAAACCGGCGATTCATGTGGCGACAGTAACGACCCTCCATCGGCAAGTCAAGACGCGCACAAGTGGATTTACCCTCGATAAACCACCATCACGCCATAATCCAACAATACCTTTTGTGTGCTGGCGTCAAGGTGCTCGTAGTTGACGACGTGAACGCCGACAATATTGGGCTCGCCTACCTCGTTCAAAAATTCCGTGGTCTTTTCATCAAACTTGTCGTGGCCGGCTTCGACGCACATCGAGTGGCGAATCGTACGGGTGCGGATTCTTTTGTCCGCGGTCTTGGCGGCGACCGCCAAGGGCACCGCCTTTTTCACCAGGGATTCGCCCGGCTTGTCGCGCACGGGCACTTTGAGATGCATCTCGATTTTGGCGGCGGCAGACGAGGCGATGGGATTGAGGGTATGCAAGCCGGTATCTGGCGGAGGTGCCGACGCCGCTTCGGGTGGGTTATTCGGGATCGTAATTTTCGCGCCGCACGTCGGGCATTTGATTTCCGAGCCGGCGCCCTCGCCGTCTACAGACAGTTCCTGTTCGCAATTTGGGCAGTTGAAGATGATTTCCATAAGCTGCAATGGTTTGGTGACGCAACCAGATTAGTGGTGTCTCGCGACAAAAACCAGCAAAAAATTAAGCCAAATTACTCCCACTCAATTGTCCCCGGCGGCTTGCTGGTGATGTCGAAGACGCAGCGGTTCACGCCTTTGACTTCATTGATGATGCGGCCGGCGAGTTTCTCCATCAGTTCATACGGCAGCCTTACCCAATCCGCTGTCATGCCGTCCTGCGATTCGACCGCGCGGATGGCAATCGTGTAGTCATAAGTCCGCTCGTCGCCCATCACGCCCACGCTGCGCACGGGCAGCAACACGGCAAAGCTCTGCCAGATTTTGTAATACCAGCCGCTGTTCTTCATTTCCTGGAGGACAATGGAATCCGCATTGCGCAGAATTTCCAGACGTCCTCGCGTGACTTCACCCAGGATCCGCACGGCGAGGCCGGGGCCGGGAAACGGCTGGCGGAAAACAATTTCCTTCGGCAAACCGAGTTCGAGTCCAAGCTGGCGCACTTCGTCCTTGAACAAATGCTTCAGCGGTTCGACGAGTTGGAACTTCATTTTTTTCGGCAAACCACCGACGTTGTGGTGACTTTTGATGAGTGCGGCGGGGTTGCCAGCGATGGGCACGGACTCAATCACATCCGGATACAATGTTCCCTGCGCGAGAAATTTTGCCTTGCCGGCGCGCTTTGTCGCTGCATTAAACACCTCGATGAACGTCCTGCCGATGAGTTTGCGTTTACGCTCCGGATCAACGACGCCTCTGAGATGTTTCAGGAACAGTTTTGAGGCATCCTCGTATTGCAATCGGATGCGAAAATGCCTGCCAAAAACCTCCCGCACAGTTCTGGCTTCGCGTCCACGCAACAGGCCGTTGTTGACGAAAATGCAGGTGAGCTGGCTGCCGATGGCCTTGTGGATCAAAGCCGCCGCCACGCTCGAATCCACACCGCCACTCAAGCCCAGGATGACGCGCTCCTTGCCGACCTGCGCGCGGATTTCCCCGACGGCCTGCTCGATGTAATTCCGCATCGTCCAATTTCTGCCACAGCCGCAGATGCCATGGACAAAATTGAAGATGATTTCCCGGCCGCGCGGCGTGTGGACGACTTCGGGATGAAATTGCAGGCCGAAAAATTTCCGTGCGCGATTTTCGATGGCGGCATATTCGGAATTATCCGTGACCGCGGCGGAGGTGAAGCCGCGCGGCAGCCGGGTCAGTTTGTCACCGTGCGAATTCCAGACTTGCAGCGATTTCGGGAGCTTCGCGAACAATGGGCTATGGCTGTCGGTCACCCGCAACCTCCCTTTGCCGTATTCGCGTTTAAGGCCCTTCTCGACCTTGCCGCCGAGAAACTGGGCGAGCAGTTGCACGCCATAGCAGATGCCGAGCAGGGGAACGCCGAGTTCAAAGATTTTTTTGTCGGGCAGCGGCGCATTTTTGGCATACACGCTGGAGGGGCCGCCGGACAGAACGATTCCCCTGGGTTTCAGGGCGGCGATTTCCTTCGCCGGCGTGTCGAAGGGCAGGATTTGCGAATACACATTGCACTCGCGGACGCGGCGCGCAATGACCTGCGTGTATTGCGAACCAAAATCAAGAATGACAATCTGTTCGTTCATGAAATCAAAAACCGAAGCGCACTCTTTGCCTGCGCAGGATGGTTTTGGCGAGCGAAAAATGTTTTCACCCGGACTGGATTCCGTTAGAAGGGATTGACATGGCCGCTCCGACATGGCGTTTCAGCAGAGAGATGTTGAATAAAATCCAGCGATGGTCCGCGCTTCATCCCTATGGGACACTCACGCTGGTCGTGCTGGCTGCGCTGGTTCCGTTTTTGGCAAAGCCGTTCAACATTGATGAGCCGCTTTTTCTTTGGACGGCCCGCCAAATTCAAATGCACCCCGGCAATCCTTACGGGTTCAATGTCAATTGGTATGGGACAGCGATGCCGATGTCGGTCGTGACGAAAAATCCGCCTTTGGCCTGTTATTATCTCGCGCTGGCGGCAAAAATTTTCGGCTGGCGTGAAGTGGGATTGCACGCCGCTTTTCTGCTGCCCGCCCTGGCAGTGATCTGGGGAACGTACCGGCTGGCGCGCCGGTTGTGCCATTGGCCCCTGCTGGCGGTGCTCGTCACCTTGTTCACGCCGGTCTTTCTGGTTTCGGCCACGACGGTGATGTGCGACGTGTTGATGCTGGCCTTCTGGGTGTGGGCGGTGGTGTTGTGGCTGGAGGGGATGGAACAGAATCATTTTTGGAAATTGACCGCCGCCGGGCTTTTGATCGGACTCGCGGCACTCACCAAATATTACGGCGCGTGCCTCGTTCCACTGCTGGCGGCCTACAGTTTGATTGACAAACGCCGGTTGGGATGGTGGGCCATCCGTCTGCTGATTCCACTGGCGATGCTCTACGTCTATCAATTGGCCACCGTGCTGCTTTATGGACATCCCTTGTTCGCCAGCGCAACGGATTACGCCATGTCACTAAAGGGATTTTACGGATTTTCGCGAACGGCCGCCGTCTTGGCCGGGCTGACCTTCACCGGTGGTTGTTTGGCCGTGGCATTTTTCTTCGCGCCGTTGTTGTGGCGGACGCGTCTGCTGGCGGTGTTTGCGGCGGGTGTAGTTTTGATTTCCATTGCGATTCTCATCATCGGGACGGTGACGAAGAAATATGATCCGCTGCAAAGCGTATCCGGGCCGTTCATGGAAATTCAAATCGTCTTCTGGGCAATTGGCGGTGCGTGGGTGCTGGCACTGACGCTGGCGGAAGTTTGGACCCGGCGCGACGCCCCCTCGTGGTTGCTGGGGCTGTGGGTGTTTGGGACTTTTATATTTACGGCATTGTTCAACTGGATCGCCAATGGACGTTCGCTCCTGCCCATGGCGCCGGCGGTGGGGATATTGCTCGTCCGGTATCTGGAACGAAACGTTTTGACAGACCGTAAAACCTGGCCGCGCGGCGTGATGATCTGTCTCGCTGCCGGTGGGGTGCTTGCCCTGCTGGCGGCGCGCGCGGATTTTCAGCTCGCCATCGCGGTTCGCCAAAGTGCCCGGCAGGTCTGGGCCCGATATGGCCATGCGACGAGGCCGCTGTGGTTCCAAGGGCATTGGGGGTTTCAATACTACATGGATGCGCTGGGCGCGTCGGCGCTGGACTTGAAACGTTCCGTGGTCAAGCCCGGCGATCATCTCGCCATTCCTCACGACAACTCCAATCTCTTTTTTCCGGATCCTCAAAAGGTGACGATGCGCGAAATCCTGACGTTTCCCGGTCCAAGCCTGCTGGCGACCTGGAATGAAACGATGGGTGCCGGTTTTTATGCGTCGCTGTGGGGCCCGTTGCCGTTTGTCTTTGGCCATGTGCCGCCGGAAGGCGTGTCCGTGTATGACTTTGGGCTGCTTGCGCCAATGCCTTCTCAAAGCCCAAAATGATGATGCTTGGTTCGAGCCTCGTTCAAGCGCAACACGGTTTAAAAAATGCCGGGGCTCCCCTCAGCGGGCGAAAGTGGACAACTTTGCATTGCCCCGAGCGCAAGATTCAGTTATAAGATAAACATGAAGGCGTTTGGGCAAAACGGGCGCATACAGGCGAACGGCTTTAGAGAAGTTCGTCGCGTCCTGTGTCCGGCCCAACCCGGTTTTTCGCTCGTCGAGTTGCTCATCACACTGGTGCTGATGCTCATTATGACGACGATGATGTGGGGATTCGGTTCAGCCAACCGTCAACGCGCCGAAAAGAAGGCCTGCCAGCAAAACCTTTCGAAAATTTATCTGGCGATGCAAATTTACGCCAATGACTATGCCGGGAAATTGCCCGAAACCGCCGAGGCGCGGACTTCGGAAGAAGCACTGGACGTCCTGGTGCCGCGTTACACGGTGGACACGTCCATTTTCATCTGTCCGGGCGGCAGGGATTCAGCGTTGCCTGAGGGCGAGTCGTTTCGTAAACGAAAGATCAGCTATGCCTATTACTTGGGCGCGCATCTAAATGACGCGCAACAGGCTTTGATGTCCGACCGGCAGGTGAACACCCAGCCGAAGAATGCCGGTGATGACGCATTCTCGACCACCGGCAAGCCACCCGGCAACAATCATCACAAATACGGCGGGAATTTTCTTTTCTGCGACGGGCATATGGAAATGACCCCGCCGCGCATTCCATTTTCGCTCGCAACCAATCAAGGCGTTGTGCTATTGAATCCCAGACCTTAGGCATTCCATGAAAATCCAGTGCGCGTGCGGCGCGAAATATGCCTTCGATGTCACGCCGGAAATGGCGGAGAACCCGGTCCGGTTTGTCTGTCAGAACTGCGGGTTGGATTCCTCTGATTTCGTCAACGGACTGATCCGGCAGGAGCTTGGCCTGGGTACGCCCGTCGCCACGCCGTCATCCGCCGACGCACCGTCCCCCGCGGCTTCGGCTTCCACCGCGGTGCCGCGACTGCACATTGCGCGCGCGGCTGAACCAGCCGGGCAAACCGACGAAACCGCCGCAGGCTCCGAAGCCCCACAGTTCTGCCTCAAGCACGGGGGCGAGCTTTGCACACATCGTTGTGTGGTCTGCCAAAAACCGATTTGCCCGAAATGCATGGAACTTTTCGGCTATGTCTGCTCGCCGCTGTGCAAGGCCAGGGCCGAAGCGAAAAAAATCAAGGTTCCCGTCTATGCCGGACAGAAAACAGTGGTCGAAGCACAATTCTGGCGGAAGACCGGCAAAATTTCCGGCGCGATTGCCGCCGTCGTGGTCGCGTTGTTCGGTTTTTGGTTTTGGTATGCGTGGTTTGGTTCGATCCCCCACCCGGTCTTTTCCGTTCACTTCACCGAGGTCGCTCATTCCGGCCAGTCCAGACTTTGCGGGAAAAACCAGATTGTTTTCCTGCATGGCGGCACCCTGGCACGCTACGACCTCAAGTCAAAAAAGGAGATCTGGTCGCGCCAGTTGATTGACCTGCAGCAAATCAAGGACGCGGTCGCCAAGGAAGAGGAAGCCATGCGGGCGGAGGAAGCCCGGGAGAGAGGTGAAGTGCCAGCCAAGGGTCTCCAAACGCCGCCGGACGAAAAAACGGTCCAGTTCATGGAGCAGATGGTGGAGGCCGGGTTGCAATTGCAGGTTGATGCTTCGAACGTCTGGGTCAGCGCGCTAGACAAACTCACGCACTATGATTGGGACACCGGCAAGGTGTTGCAGGAAATCCCGCTCGCGGGCGGCTTTGGGGAAATGGTTTCACAAGGCGACGAACTGCTGTTGATGGGTGAAAGCAAGACCGGGCAACAACTCATCACGCACGTCAATCTGGCTACCGGCGAGTCGCACACCGAGGAAATCGGCCCGCCGGGGAAATCCGCGGTTGCCGTGGCGCGCAATGCGCCTGGCACGACGGGTGTGGCTTCAGCCGGAGGCGCGGCCAGTTCGCCGTCCGCCGGTCTGCCGCTGGTGCCGGGAGCAGATGCCGGGAAGCCGCTGGATCCGGGGAAAGTCGCGGAGCAGGCGCAAAGTTTGCCCTTGCCCGCGCGGATCGCCTTGCCCGCGTTGCTGGCCAGCAGCATGCACCAGGAACGCATATTGCAGGAAGCCAAGGATGAGCCTGATGATTCGCGCCCCAGACCACGGCAAGGCGCGCCGGCGTCCCGGTCGGCTGATAACCTTCGAACGGCCGAGCGTTATTCGCTCATCCCAAGCAGGTATGGGTACGTTCAATTGTCCGTGCGTTTGCTCGAATCGCGGATGGTGACGCACGAGGCCATGAAGGCCCCGCCGAAAAAATCCGCGCTCGATAGTGGCGATATAAATGTCACCAAGACGGCCGATGTCGCCAACGAAATTCTCAATGAGATGCAACGCAACCGCGGCGGCGGCACGGTGGGGGAGGACGAAAGCCGTTATCAAGTCGCCATTCGCCGGCCGGACTCGACGGAAGCTGCGGATTGGACCAGCGAAGTAGTCGGGCCGCCTGAGCTGTTTCCGCTGAAAACCGTAAACGTGCTGACGGCAGGTAAAACCGCCATCGTTTTTGACAAGACCAACAAGAAACTGTGGCAGGCCACGCTGGCTTACAGCGTCATGAATGGCGCCGGCGCTTTTGGCGAAGCCGCTTTCGGCGGGGAAAACACGCAGTTTGGCGAAGGACCGTGCGTCGAACGTGGTAACACGCTTTACGTTTTTGACCAGGCGGTGCTGACGGCGTTTGATCTGGCGACGGGCAACGTGCGCTGGCGTTTGCCGTCGGTCGGCATCGTGGGCTTGTTTTTCGATGACCAGGGAATGATGTATGTGAACAGCACCACCGCCAGCCCGGAAAACATCAAGTATGCCAGGCAGATTGACATCAGCCAGAAAACGGCCGCCATCCTTCTCAAGATTGATCCCAGGACCGGCAAGAAATTGTGGAGCATGGAGCCGGGCGGTTTCATCTCATATCTGTCCGGCAAGTTTATTTTCACCGTTCAGTCGTATGATCCCGGAGAGGATGCGGATTCGGGCATGGCGGCGGTCGCCGGGATAACTCCCAGTCCGCCGTATCTCAAAATCCGCCGGATAAATCCCGGGAACGGTCAGGTCATGTGGGATTACTATCAGGAGCGCGCGCCGCTCGACGTGCGGTTCAGCGGAAACATGATAGAACTTGTCTTCAAGAAGGAAGTGCAGGTGCTGAAATTCCTTTCTTTTTGAGAAGAGGATGTCGAGCACGTTTGAATCTGCGCGCGGTTCGGGAAAGCATTATGACGCTGAAATAGTTTGCCCAACGGCAGCGGCGTGAAACGACGGCGACACTGGCTTGGACTGCGGAGCGGTTACAGATGGGCACCCAACCCCATCTGGCGCACCTGTTATATTGGACGAGGCGAAATGAAAAAGAGCACGATACTATTGACTGACCCCTTTACTTTATGCCCACCGTGTTTTGCCGCTCCACTGCAGAACTCCAATAAAGCAGATTACTGCTGCACCACTTTTACCGTCCCACTGTTGGCGTCATAGTCCAGTTTGTAGCCGAAAGGCGGGGTGGGGATTTTGGCGACGTAGTTCGGCACGAGTTCCTGAAGGTCTTTGGGATAACGCCCTTCCTGCGTGTTGAACAACTGCACCGCTTGGTTGAGATAGGATACGTCAATCGTCTTGGTCGCGGATTTGTCCGCTTGCACCAACGTGTTCAGATAATCCACCGGGGCCGTGACGAGGCTGCCACTGTTGGTGGAGCCGGCTGTTGAATTGGTGGGCGCTCCGGGTTTGCCGGAATTCTTGTCGCCACAGCCAGTCAAAATCATCGCGATCACGCCCAAGAACAGGAAGGACTTTTTCATGCCGTTAATTTAATCGCGTTGGCAAAAAATCCAAGTTGAAGTTAAACGCTCCGCGCCACCCATTCCCGCGCCTGCCGGATCAAATCGAGGTCGTCAACCAGATTGCCGAAGCGGAATTCGGGCAAACCACTTTGTTGCCGGCCGAGCAACTCGCCCGGTCCGCGCAATTTCAAATCCGCCTCGGCGATGCGGAATCCATCCGCCGTTTCCTCCAGGACTTTTAATCGTTGCCGCGCCTCCTCGTTTTTCGCGCTGGAAATCAGAACGCATTGCGATTCATGCGCGCCGCGGCCGATGCGTCCGCGCAATTGATGCAACTGCGCCAGGCCAAACCGCTCCGCGTTTTCGATGAGCATGATGCTCGCGTTCGGCACGTCCACGCCCACCTCGATCAAGGCGGTGGCGACCAGCGCTTGAATTTGGTTCGCGCGAAAAGCCGTCATCACTTCATCTTTTTCCCGGCTTTTCAGCCGCCCGTGCAGCAGGCCGACGCGGAACGGTGCAAGGGCGCGCCGCACATTTTCCAATTCCTTCGTCACGGCTTTGATGTCATTCGCCGTGTCCTGTTCCTCCACGCGCGGATAAATGACGTAAGCCTGCCGTCCGGAGGCGAGTTTCTCGCGGATGAATTCCCAAACTTTCGGCAATTTATCCGCTGCCCGCACAAACGTTTTCACCCGGCCGCGCCCGGCCGGCATCTCGTCAATCACCGAAACGTCGAGGTCGCCGTAAAGCGTCAGGCCAAGCGTGCGGGGAATCGGCGTCGCTGTCATCACCAGCAGATGCGGATAATGACCCTTGCGCACGAGTTGTTCGCGCTGCGCCACGCCGAACTTGTGCTGCTCGTCAATAATGACTAATCCAAGATTTTCGGGCGCGAAACCGGTTTCGATGAGCGCATGAGTACCGATAAATAGCGATACGTGATGCGTGATGCGTGATGCGTGATGGGGCTTGGCCATCAATTGGGCGTTGGATGTTGAATGTTGGATGTTGGATGTTTTCCTGTTTCCAGTTTGGATTTCCACTTTCACGCCCAGCGGCTCAAACCACTTTTGAAAATTCCGGAAATGTTGTTCCGCCAGGATTTCCGTCGGCGCCATCAGCGCGGCGTTAAAACCGCTCTCCAAGGCCATCAACGCCGTGCAGGCCGCCACCACGGTTTTGCCGGAGCCGACGTCGCCTTGCAGCAACCGTCGCATCGGATGCGCGCCTGCCGTGCCGAAGCCTCTTGGCGAAGGCAGGCCGCTCATGTCCGCGCGGATTTCGCGGAGCACCTTCGTCTGTGCCTCGGTCAACTTGAAGCCGAGTTGTGCCAGAAACGGTTTCATCAGACGATTGTCGCCGCCGCAGGGCAGGGCACGTGACCTGGCCTCGAAATTTTTCCGGCGCAGTTGCATTGCGCTTTGCAGGGCGATGAATTCGTCCAGCGCCAGCCGCCGCCGCGCGATTTCCACGTCCGTCAACTCTTCGGGGAAATGAATCATGCGGACGGCATTGGCGCGTGTCGGAAAAGATTGGTAGGGACGCCCCGCCGGGGCGTCCTTTTTTTCAGACGGACGTGCGGGCCGCACGTCCCTACCTGGAAATGGCGCTTCAATTTGATGTTCAAATTTGTCCAGCGTCCGCCAGATGAAGCCGCGCAACCAGCGTTGCGGCAGACCTTCCGTGAGCGGATAAACCGGCGCAATGCGGTTGATGTGGATGAAACTTTCCTCGCCGCCTTCAATGACTTCGGTTTCGGGATGGTCCATCGTGCGCGGTTTGGTCTCGACGAGTTTGCCAAAGACGAAAACCTCGTCGCCGACGGCAAAATACTTTTCCATGAACGGCAGGTTCCACCACCGGCAATGCAACCGCGCCGTGCCGTCGTCGAGCACGAATTCAAAAACGGATTTTGAACCGCCGCGAAAGCGTTTGAGTCCCTGCACGACGATGGTGCCGCGCGCGGTGGCCGCTTCGTCACGGGTCAATTCAGCAATAGCGCGAAAATGCCGCCGGTCTTCGTAACGCCGCGGCCGGTGCAACAGCAAATCCTCGATGGTATGAATGTCGAGGCGCGCGAGTTGCGCCGCGCGTTCCGCGCCAACGCCCCAGAGCGAACTCACGGGAGCAGCGAGCGGAGAAGTCTTGTTTACTGGTGGCGACATTGGCCGCACGATACAAACCGTTCATGGCGGCTTCAACGGGAAAGCAATGTTGGAGTTCAAGCTTCAGCCTGTTCACGGACACGCTGAAACATGAACTCCAACGCACATTGCGCAACGGCTCACTTACGACTACTTTTTCCGCGATGTCCGACAGTTCCAAGCAGTCCGGATTCGTGACCGCGCCATTATGGCTGCTGCTGCGCGTGAACGTACTCCAGGGCTGGCGGCGGCTGCTGTCGGTGCGCGAGCAGTCGCGGCTGCTCACGGGCGTCATCGTGCTGTTCATCGGCGGGTATCTCGGTTTGTCGTTCTGGCTGTTTTATCACGGGATGAAATTCATCGCGAAATTCCCGGGACTGGGCGTGGTGCTGACCGAGCGGCTGATGTATGTGCTGTTCGCGTTTTTGTTCGCGTTGCTGCTGTTGAGCAACCTCATCATCAGCTACACGAACCTGTTCCGCAATCGCGAGACGGCATTTCTGACCGCGCTGCCGCTTTCAACCCGGACGATTTTCCGGTGGAAATTCATCGAATCCGCGCTGCTGGCGTCCTGGGCGTTTTTGTTTTTGATCGCGCCGTTGCTGGCGGCGTTCGGCCTGGTGCGCGGCGCTCCGTGGCATTTCTATCCGTTTACCGTCCTGCTCATCGGGCTGTTCATCGTGCTGCCGGGTGTGTTGGGGGCGGGCTTGGCCATAGCGATCGGGAGGTTTTTGGACCGGCGCAGTTTTCAAATTACGGCGGGGGTGACGGCCGTCGTTTTGCTGGCGCTGGCGGCGTTTTGGTGGAAGGCGCAACCCGCCACGGACGAGTTGCTCGATGTGCGCACGCTGCAAGCGCTCGACCAACTACTCGCCAAGACGCGGTTTACGATGTTCCCCTTTTTGCCGAGCTACTGGCTGTCGGCGTCCGTGCTGCAATGGGCGGATGGCGTCCTGCGCGGCGCGGCTTTTTTCGCGCTGGTGTTGTTGAGCCACGCGCTGTTTTTCGGCGGTCTCGCGTTCACGCGCTGCGGCGATTTGTTTTACGGCACGGCCTCGGCGGTGCAAAGCCGCGCGGGCGCCGGAAGCAGGAGGCATTGGCTTCGCGCCCGCCGCGAAAACCAAAACTCCATCGGCCTGCTCGAAAAGATTTTTGCGAAATTTTTCTGGCTCGACCGCGACAGCCGCGCGCTGGCGGTCAAGGACCTGCGCATGTTCTGGCGCGACACCACGCAATGGGGGCAGTCCGTGATGCTGTTCGGCCTGCTCGGCGCCTACATCATCAACCTGCGGAACTTCACGCACCAGTTGAACAGCGAATTTTGGATCAACCTGGTCGCGTTCCTGAACCTCTTCGCGTGCTCGTTGAATCTGGCCACGGTGACGACGCGGTTTGTATTCCCGCAATTTTCCCTCGAAGGCCGGCGGCTTTGGATCGTGGGCATGGCGCCGATGGGTCTGGTGCGCGTCATCAAAACCAAATACTGGCTCGCCAGCATGATGTCATTGGTGGTGACCTCCGGCCTCATCATGCTGTCGTGTCATTTGCTGAAAATGTCGTGGGACCGGGTGGCGTTTTTCGGCGCGGTCATCAGTGTCATGACCTTTGCGCTCAATGGCCTCGCCGTCGGCCTGGGGGTGCTTTACCCGAACTTCAAGGACGCGAACCCGGCCAAAATCGTCAGCGGGTTCGGCGGCACGTTGTGCCTCGTGTTGAGTTCGGTTTACATTCTTGCGTCCATCGCACTGCTGGTATTCGGCGCGGGCGGCCTGCACGCGCGCGCGAGTTGGGCGCTGGAAGGGACCGGCGCTTTTGTGCTGCTTTCGGTTTTAGTCGGCTGGCTGCCGCTTCGCTGTGCGCTGCAACGCCTGGAAAATATCGAAGTGTAAAATCGTGGGGGCGCCACGGCATGAAAACCGCGGTTATGACGAAAAATCACGGCGAACAATTTTTTCCAGCGTCACAAACAACGCCGGGGCGTGCGCCAGGTGCGCGGCCTTGTTGTTGCTCAACAGCACGCCAAACCCTTCGCCGTAAGCCGGGCCGTTGACGACGCAGGCGTCGGTGCGGCATTCGGTGATTTGTCGTCTGGCGGCATTGAGGGCGTCGGCGCGCACGCCGTCCGCCTCGAATTTCCAGCCCACGATGCGCGCCTGCGGAAACCACGCGCGCAGTTCCGGCAGGATTTTTGGCGTGGGCGCCAGTTCGACAAGCAATTTGCCTTCCCGCGTCGGAATTTTTTTGGCGGATTTGAATTTGGCCAGTTCGCCGGTTGGCGAGCGCAGCCAGAATTTGCCGAAGACAAAATCGCCGACCGCCGCCGCGTGAAAAATCGCTTCCAAGCGTCGCGACGCCAGCGTTTTCAGCCGGGCGCGCAAATCGGCGGTGGTGGTGAAAATCTCCGCGCGGTGCGCGCGCCGTTCGCCGGAATAGGTGGCCTGTTCGCCGACGAGCAATGTCACCTTGTGCCCGCGGGCGGTCAGAAAATTTGCGAGTTCCGTGCCGAGCCGGCCGGTGGAAAAGTTAGTGAGCCGGCGCACTTCGTCCAACGGCTCGTAAGTCGGCCCGGCGGTGACAATACAGTTCATGTTGGAGTTCAAGCTTTAGCTTGTTTGTGGCGGTCGGCAAGCTAAACCTTGGACTCCAACTCCGGTCCGTGGCAGCATTTGCGCGTGGGCAAAATCATCGGCATAGATTTGGGCACCACGAATTCACTCGTCGCCACGGTGGATTCGGGCATCCCACTCGTCATTGCAGACACTGCGGGCCGCCGCCTTACGCCGTCAGTCGTCCATTTTCCTTCGGCGGACGCGGAACCGGTCGTCGGCCATGAAGCCAGCCGGGTTCGCATCGTCAAACCGGCGGAAACGGTTTATTCCGTCAAGCGCTTCATCGGCCGCCGCGGCGCGGATATTTCGCAGGAAGAAATGCTCGTGACCTACCCGGTCAAGGGCGACAACGCCGGCGCGGTCACGATTCCGATCCATGGCAGGAATTTTTCGCCGGAGGAAATCTCCGCCGCCATTTTAAGAAAGTTAAAGCGTGATGCGGAAAATTATTTCGGCGAACCGGTCACGCGCGCGGTCATCACCGTGCCGGCATATTTCAACGACGCGCAGCGCAACGCGACCCGGCGCGCAGGCGAGCTTGCCGGATTCACCGTCGAACGCATCGTCAACGAGCCGACTGCCGCCGCGCTCGCTTACGGATTGGACAAGCTCAGGGAAAAATCAAAAATCGCCGTCTATGACCTGGGCGGCGGCACGTTCGACCTTTCGATTCTCGAACTCAACGACGGGGTTTTTCAGGTGCTGGCCACGAGCGGCGATACCCGGCTGGGCGGCGATGATTTGGACAGGC
>JBEKJN010000014.1:0-21886 GCA_050011235.1 Verrucomicrobiota bacterium
TGTTTTCTGGATCAACGATGATGCGGATTCCGGCAGTGACGACGCGGCGCAAGACCTTGATCCTTCTCCATCTGCTAACAACCCGATCAACAGTTTCACTCCTGCGATTGACGACTTGCGCGACCTGGAAGATTTCGCGCGATTGCAATTCAAGATCGCTGCGCTGCCGCAACAATTCCTGACCAATGGCAATTATCAGGTGCGGGTTTATCTGACGAATCTGGTTGGCGCGCCTTCTCTCCGGCTGTTCCACGCGGCGGAAGCCAATGGCGGTTTGGGCTATCTGACCAACACCGTGACGGCAAACTCGCAAGTGACGGCAAGTGCTTTGGGCGTGCTGGCTAGCGGCACTCCGGTGACGTTGTCGAGCACCAATTGGGCGACTCTCAGTTCAAATAGTTTTCTGCTGCCGATGATTTTCGAGGGCATCGCAACGGGGCGTTGTGTCATCACATTCGGATTTTCCAGCAACTCCGGTCCGGCGGTGGCGTTGAGCCGTCCATTTTATCTGGACTTGAAGCATGTCACCGACCTGTATGAACATTGGACGGTGGGTGACGATATAATAACTGACTGGTATCAAATTCCACCCAAAGCCGCCCGGACGGCGGATAGCGCGGTTTTTGGCAATCCGCAAAAGCAGGAAGACCTGGACTATATCTTGTTTGTGCATGGCTGGCGGATGCAACCGTGGGAACGGCGCGCGTTTGCCTCCACCGCTTACAAACGGTTGTGGCATCTGGGTTACAAAGGGCGGTTTGGCCTTTACTCATGGCCGACTGATTGGACGAGTACCAGTCCTTGGGACATGACTACTCAATATAATCGTCAAAATTATGACCGAAGCGAACAACGAGCGTGGAACGCAAGTTGGGGCCTTTGGCGCTTGCTGATGGACTTGAACACACGGCAATCTGGTCGAGTACGCATGATTGCCCACAGCATGGGAAACATCACGGCCAGTGAAGCCTTGCGCTTTCGCGGATTAAATCCCAACAAACCACCGCTGGTTCAAGGTTACATAGCGAGTCAGGCGGCGAGCGTGGCCTTTGCGTATGATGCAGTGCATCCAGAAGATGTGGGAACGTTTGGGATATTTACTCCAGAAGTCTATGCTGAATTCCCGCGTGGCAATGCTACCAATGTGTATTTTACGGGAATGAAAAATGCCGTTCAGAGAGATCAGAACCTAAACCCACGCATCATTAACTTCCACAACAAGCAGGATTACGCTTTGAACTCGACGTTTGCGTGGCCAGCGAACCAGCTTTTCAAGCCCGATGTTAACTATAGCTATCACATCTTTGAAGGGACGTGGTGGCGAAACCTGATGGTGCATACGGAGCTATTCCTAACAACGGACCAGTGGGAGATTTTCGCCCACATTGCCCAAGCCCGCAGCAAGGCTTTGGGATGTTCAGAAGACCCATCGCACCAAGTCCGAGGTGAGATTGGCGGATCGGTTGATCTGAATGCCACGCCATTTAATTATGGCAAAAACGATTACGAACACAGTGCGGAATTCAATTCTATCAACATGAACCGGCGATCATATTGGTGGCAGGTTCTTTCCACGTTCTCTCTGACCAACACCCTTCCAAATCCATGAAAAGATTCTTTCTTTATCTATCACTTATCTTGATTGTGGCGTTTTGCCTCTGGTTGGCATTGTATCGAAACGCGCCACAAAAGTCGCCGCTTCAGCGAGTGCAACTAGGTGCGCCGTCCAAAGTTGAACCACTGCCAATAACGAACGCCCCCCATTCGACGGCAGAAGAAACCGAGCTTCCACGACCACCCGGAATTGATGACGAAAGCTGGAATCGGCTCATGCTGCTCCGCAAGTTTGTATTTGAAGAAAACCAACCAGTGGAGTTCTATGCCCGTGTGGTGGATCAGAATGAACAGCCGGTTTCGGGGGCAAAAATGGCATTGCGGCTAGGCCGCATGGATGAAAGTATATTTTCAATGACAAACTTCCCTCACTGGGATCCGGAGAAAGCAGTGCGGGAAAACAATTTCGATTTGTTTTCCGACGCCAATGGTTGGATTCAAGTCGCCGGAACCAATGGTTCATTCTTAAATGTGTGGGGATTAACCAAGGAAGGGTATCTATCGAGTTATCCGAATGGAAATTTTGGCGGGGTTTCCTACGAGCCTCATGGTCGAAGAAACCCTTCCGGTGATATTCTGATGACCAATGCTTGGAATCCACAGAAAGGCTACACGTTTCACCTGTGGAAGAAGGGGCAAACAGAGCGGTTGATTCATATGCAAACAGGCGTCAGTTTTCCACGTCCACAAACAAATGCCGCAATCAATCTGCTCACAGGTTATGTTTCAGAGGCGGGCTCAAATGGTGATTTGCAAATCCAAGTGGAGTTTCTTTATCCAAATGATCCAAATAGGCCGGTTGACCGGCGCATTTATTTTAGAGGCATCAATGGTGTCACACTTGTGGAAGCTCCAGACCCCTATCCCTACTCGGCAGTGGAAACGGGTTATGTTTCGGAAGTTTCTTACGATGTCTTGCCCAGCGCTGGCTATGGTCCGAACGGAACGTGGAATTGGAAAAAAAACTTCTATGTTGAGGCCCGTTCAGGACGCGTTCGCGGGGCAATCCAAGTGGATTTTGATTCGGGAAACATGAACATAGGTATTTCCGGCTACTTCAATCCTGCTGGTTCGCCAAAACTCGAACCCGATCCTGAAAAGTTAATCACAGACCCGGAAGAAATCCGCAAGATAGACGAGGCGACGCGGGTGAAATGAATTTGACCACAGCGCGTAGTTCAGCTCCATCAATATGAACCGACGTTTGTATTGGTGGCAGGTTTTGAGTTTTTTGGTTCATTGCCATCGTTGCGGTTTTGATTATGTTGGTGCTTTGGCAAAAAAACCACCGCAGCGTTTTTCCTTGCCTGGCCGGGCTGGTTTCCCCTATATTTTACTTGGAAAACGTTGAGAAGCTGACTCCCCGGCGTTTCATAACTTCGACGGAACAGGCTTGTGAACACAAAAACATATGGAAACAAAACGACTCGTTGAGAAAGACCCGCCCCTGAAAACGGATGACTTGATCCTCATCACCGGCGCGGGCGGCTTCATCGGCGGCAACCTCGCGCTCTACTTCACGAAAAAAGGGTTCACGCGGATTCGCGCCGTGGACAAGAAACCGCTTTATGAATGGTATCTCAAGGTTCCGGGTGTCGAATCGCTTTGCCTCGATGTCAGCCAGGAAAACAATTGCCGGCGCGTCTGCGAAGGCGCGGTTGAGGTTTATCAACTGGCCGCCGACATGGGCGGCATGGGCTTTATCGAACGGTTCCGCGTCGAGTGCCTGCGCAGCATCCTCATCAACACCCACATGATTGAGGCCGCCTATCGCGCCGGGGTCCGCCGCTATTTTTATTCCTCTTCCGCGTGCGCTTACAACACCGACCTCCAGCAGGACCCGAATGTCCGCGCGTTGAAGGAATCCGACGCCTACCCGGCGATGGCCGAGCGCGGTTACGGCTGGGAAAAACTCATTTCCGAAATGTTCTGCCAGGAATACTGGGTTGAACGCGGGATGAAGACCCTGATCGCCCGTTTCCACAATGTCTATGGTCCGAACGGCACTTGGGACGGCGGCCGCGAAAAGGCCCCCGCCGCCCTCTGCCGCAAGGTCATTGAGGCCATTGATACCGGCAAGAAGAGCATCACCATTTGGGGCGACGGCACGCCGACCCGCAGCTTCATGTATATTGACGACTGCGTGAAGGGCATTGACATGATCATGCACTGCGATGACTTGATTGCCACGCCCATCAACCTCGGCACCAGCGAACTGGTCTCCGTCAACGAACTCCTCTCAAAAATTGAAAAGATTGCCCGTGTGAAACTCAAACGGCATCACGACCTGACCGCGCCGCGCGGGGTCGCCGGTCGCAACAGCGACAACACGTTCATCCAAAAAGTTTTTGGCTGGGAACCGAACACGCCGTTGGACAAGGGCCTCGCCGTGACCTACAAATGGATTCAAGAGCAATACCACAACCGCAAAAAAGGCAAACGCGTTGTGGAATAATTCCAATTCCCGTGGATTCCCGGCTATAATCCATTTCAACGCCGCGTGCTCGCACGCGGCGGTTCTCTGTTGTGGAAGCACACCATCGGGCGCGTCTGGTTGGTCAAGGTTCACCCAACTCCAGGCGTGAAGCTGACGAAGAAACAAGCCGATTATCTTGGCGTGCCGGTGGAAGGCCCCTGCAAGCCGGAGCATTATTGGTATTGAGCGTCGGCGTCTCGCCTGCAATTGGCAGCCAGATGACTGCGCTACGTTAAAGGCAAGCGGAAATTTCGTCCGTCTTTCTCACAGTTCCCGCAATGCCGAGGCGATGGGCAGCCGCGCGGCGCGGATGGCCGGGAACAAGCCGCCAATCAAACCAATCACCGCAGCCCAGACTACCCCGCGCACCAGCAATTCCGGCGTGACTCTGAAGGCGAACGTGATCTGGCTGAAGCTTTGCCAGTTCATCGTCGAGGTGTGGAAATTATTGAAGGCGAGATAGGCCAGGCCGCCACCGACGGCACCGCCGACCAGCGCCAGCAACAGCGATTCAAACATCAGCGAGACCACTACCGCGGTGCCGCCGAAGCCGAGCGCCCGCAGCGTGGCGATTTCCCGTGTCCGCGCCGCCACAGCGCTGTACATCGTGTTGAGCGCGCCAAACACTGCCCCCAGCGCCATCAAAAACGCAATCCAGAAACCCAGCGTCGTAATCAGCCGCGTGAGGGTTTCCGATTGGTCGGCGTAATAATCGGCTTGCCGGATTACCTTCACGCTGAGTTGCGGATTCGACGTCAGCGAATCCTTGAATTCCTGGAAAGCGCCCGGGGAATTCAGCCGCACGTAGACGGACTGGAACGAGTCACCGCGATTGTAGGCGGCCTGCAACACCTTCGCGTCGGTCCAGATTTCCGATTCCGCCGCGGCGCCGTTGGCCGCAAACACGCCAACCACCGGCCATTCGTAGCGGCCCACCTTTATTTTCGAGCCGACTTCCAGCCCGGCGAATTCCTGGGCCGCGCCGCGCCCGACGATGACTTCATCCTTGCCCCACTCGAACATCCGGCCCGAGATAATTTTTAAATTGTCGCGCACCTGGAACGCGGCGGCTTCCACGCCGCGCAACGGGACGTTGGCGTCCGTGCCGGTCGTGCGCTTGGGCAGGTCAATGATGACGAACAATTCCGCTGACGAGAGCGGGCCCTGGGCCGTGCGTGCCACCCCCGGCGCGTCGGCAATGACGCGCGTTTCGTTGCGCCCGAAACCGCTGACCATTTCGGTGTTCGCCCCGCTGCGCAAAACGATTGCCCCGTCAGGAGAGCCGGAAACGGTCATGGCCTGCCGGAAACCCGCCGCGATGGAAAGCACGCCGACCAGCACGGCCACCACGCCGGCGATGCCGATGATCGTGGCCGCCACCGCGCCACGCCGTTGTGGGAGGCTCAGCAACCCGAACTTCGTGACGGACGCGATTTGCGAAAGCCAGTTGATGGGGCCGGACATTGGTTGGTTGAGGGTTTATGGTTGAGAGTTGAGGGAAAAATCACATTCGTCTTAATGCGTCCGCGACGCGCAGGCGCATGGCCTGGAGCGCGGGAAAAATTCCGGTGACGAAACCCAGCACGATGCTGATGCCGAACCCGATCAGCAAATCGCGCGTGGGGAAAAAGAACATGGGCAGCAGACCACTCGTGGGATCGCCACGGGAAATGACCAGCCACGCCAGTCCAAGACCGACCACGCCTCCAAGCACCGTGAGCAGGCATGACTCGGCGAGCACGAGCGTGACGATCTGTCCGTTGGTGAAGCCGATGGCCTTGAGCACACCCAGTTCACCGGTCCGCTCGCGCACGGCCTGCGCCATGGTGTTGCCGGTCACCAGCAGAATGGTGAAGAACACCGCGCTCAGGATTGCCGCGACGATGAAGACGATGTTGCCGATGGCCTTGGCCCAGCCTTGAATGAATGCGCCCTCCGGCTCGGTTTTGGTTTCCGCCGACGAATTCTCGAATTCCGCGTCCACCCGTTTGGCCACTTCCGCCGCCTGCGACGGGTCTTTGATGCGGATGGTGTACCAGCCGACTTGCCCCTTGGCGAACTGCCGGGCTTCATCGAAATAGTCATAACGGAAAAACATTGGCGTGGTGTCAGTGCCTTTGTCTTTTCCGTCGTAAATGCCCACGATGTCAAACGTCCATGTCTGGTTGCCGTTCGCCTGCGACCAAATGGTGGATCGAATTGGCACCTTATCCCCGATTTTCCAATTGAAACGGTCCGCCGTCCGCTGCCCGATAATCGCGCCCGTCCTTGTGGCCAGCCAGGCCTTCAACTCATCCGGCGGCAGGATGATTTCGGGATGCATCTTGAGAAATTTTTCCGGCTCGACGGGATTTTGCATGAAGAAATTTTTCGGGTCCTGATAGATGCCGCCGAACCAGGTCTGGTGCGTCGCGAAATCCACACCAGGGATTCGCTCTATGCGTGCCTCGTAACTAATCGGCAGCAACTTCATGATGGACACCTTCTCGCGAACGCTCAACCGGTCGGCGCCTGCGAGCTGCACGCCGCCGACCAGCGCCTGCTGGATGGCCGACAAAAACCCGAACAGGATGAACGCCACGACAATGGACAGCAGTGTCAGCGATGTGCGCAATTTCTTCCGCTTCAGATTGCACCAGACGAGGTGAAGGAATTTCATTTCACCGGTTCATTGCTCAATTGTCCTTTGTCCAGATACACCGTCCGCGACGCGCGCGCCGAGGCGTGCGGATCGTGCGTGACCATGATGATGGTCTTGCCGTGCTCCCGGTTCAGCGCCTGAAGCAAGTCCAGGATTTCGTTGCCGGCCTTGCGGTCCAAATCGCCCGTCGGCTCATCGCAGAGCAGCAGCGTCGGGTCGGTGACAATGCCGCGGGCAATGCCCACGCGCTGTTGTTCGCCGCCGGAAAGCGTGCGCGGATAATGCTTCGCGCGATGCGACAACCCCACTACCGCGAGCGCCGTTTCCACGTGTTTCTGCCGCTCCGTCCTGGAAAGATGCGTCAGCAACAGCGGCAGTTCCACGTTTCGCTCCGCCGTCAGCACCGGCATCAGGTTGTAAAGCTGGAAAACGAAGCCGACGTGCCGCGCGCGCCACGCGGCCAGCCGGCGATCGGACAATTGATCGAGGCGTTCGCCGGCGACCGTGACCGCGCCTTTCGTCGGGCGGTCGAGGCCGCCGATCAAATTCAAGAGCGTGGTCTTGCCGGAACCCGACGGCCCCATCAACGCGAGGAATTCGCCGGCGGACGCCTGCAAATGCAGGTCCGCCAGAACGTGAATGTCTTCCGAGCCGCGATGAAAGACCTTTTCCACTCCGTCAACGTTCACAAGAGTGCTGTTACCTTGAGCCTTCATCATTTGCCAGATAGCGTTTCAGATTTGTGGTTGCGAAGCCAATTACAAAACGGTGACGAATTTCCATGACTCACGGTTTCACCTCTTTCACCTTCGTGCCATCGTTCAGACCGGCCGGCGCGTCCACGACGATTTTCTCGCCGGCGGACACGCCCGCGCTCAACACCGAGTCGTCACCTTGCGTGTCGCTGACCGTGACCGCGCGGCGTTCGGCATGGCCGTCCCGAACGACGAATACCACGTCGCGTCCGTCGCGGTTGAGCACCGAGTTTTTGGGAACGATCACCGCGTGGCCCGCCGCCGTTCCGCCGTTGTCGCGGAAGGCCACCTTCACCGACATGTCCGGCAGAATGCGCGGATCAAGCTGGTCGAAACCGACGCGCACTTTGACCGTGGACTTTTCGCGGTCGGCGGTCGGGATGATGGCGATGACCTTGCAGGGAATTTTCCAGTCGGGATACGCGTCCAGCGTCGCTTCGACCGGCTGTCCCGGCTCGACCCGGTTGATGTAGCTTTCGTTCACGTCAATTTCAATTTCCAGCGAGCTCATGTCCACGATCGTCCCGATGCCTGTGCGCGTGAAACCGCCGCCGGCCGAGACCGGCGAAATCATTTCACCCGGCTGTGCATCCTTGGTGGTGATCACGCCGTCAAACGGCGCGCAGATGATCATGTCATCCATTTGCTGCTGCCACATCGCCACCTGGCGTTCCGCGACGACGACGTCGAGTTTCTGCTGCGCCAGATGCGCCTGCAACGCTTTGGCATTCGACTCGGCCAGGTCCAGGTCGGATTGCGACGCGATGTGTTGTTTGGCCAGCTCGGTCGTGCGTTGGAATTCCTGGTCCGCGTCCTTGAGTTGCGCTTCGGTTTCCGCCAGCGCGGCCTTCGCCGATGCCAACTGGGCCTGGGCCACATCGAGGCTGGCCTTGACGTTTGAATCATCCAGCCGTGCCACGACCTGGCCGGCCTTGACCTTCATGCCCTCCTCGATGAGCACTTCCGTAACCTTGCCGGTGACTTTGGAGGAAACGGTTGCCTCCCGCCGGGCGGTGACATAGCCGGAGGCGTTCAACACAGTTCGCTCTCCGTTGCCTCCAGTGGCATCGCGCGCCACTGCCATGCGCACTTTGACGGCGTCCGAACCCGAATGCCACCAAATCGCCGCGCCCGTCACAACCAAAATCACGACCGCAGCGACAGCCAACCCCATTTTGGATTGAGGTTTCTGCTCGGCGCGGCGTTCGATCCGCAAATCGTCGAGCGGAGGTTTCGATGAACTCATAAAAGTGTCCATGAAAAGCAAACCGGTTTTTGCCGTCACGGTCAAGCCGTGGACTGTGAAAACTCTCGGTTCGCATCCACCAAAATTGGCGCGAGGGAAACAAGGTTCTTCAGGAAAAGAGACCGATTTACGTTACGCGCTTGAACAGTTGGCCGCCATGGCGGAAGATTTGAAACATGTTTCGCATCGGCATAGACCTCGGCGGCACGAAGATCGAAGGGATTGTTCTCGATGCCCGGGGCAAGGAACTTTTCCGCAAGCGCGTAGATACGCAGCAGGAAAAAGGTTACTCCCACATCCTGAGCCGCCTAAAAGGGCTGTATGACGAACTGGCCGCACACGTTCAACATCAGCCGCACACGTTCGGCATCGGCACGCCCGGAGCTATCTCGCCGCGCACCGGCCTGCTGAAAAATTCCAACACCGTCTGCATGAACGGTCAGCCGTTGAAATCGGACCTTGAACGGATTCTTGGCCGGAAAATTGAAATCCAGAACGACGCGAATTGTTTCGCCATGGCCGAGGCGCTGCACGGCGCGGGCCGGGGAAAGAAACTGGTTTTCGGCGTCATCATGGGCACGGGCTGCGGCGGAGGAATTGTTTACAAAGGCGAAGTCATCACCGGCCCGCAGGCCATCGCCGGTGAATGGGGCCACATGTCCATCGCCCTGGACGGTCCGTTGTGCTACTGCGGCCAACGCGGTTGCGTGGAGACGTTCATCAGCGGCGGCGGATTGGAGGCACGCTACGCTGAACAGTTCGGAGTAAAAAGGTCGTTCAAGGAAATCGTGAAGGATTATCACGCTGGTGACGCGAAGACGGTGGAATTTATGAAAATTTTCTTCCGCAATTTCGGCCGTTCGCTCGCCAATCTCATTGACGTGCTGGACCCGGACGTGGTCGTGCTCGGCGGCGGCGTCTCAAATTTCGATGCGCTCTACACGGAAGGCGTCGCGGAAGTCGCCAGGCACGTTTTCAGCGATTGCCTCGAAACGCCCGTCGTCAAACACCAGCTTGGTGATTCTGCCGGTGTCATCGGCGCAGCGTTGATTGGAGTTTGATGGGCAAGCCTGAACGCCACCAATAATTAATTTGGTAGGGACGCCTCGCCGAGGCGTCCGTCAAGGTCGGTCACGCGGGCCGCGCGACCCTACCGTTATTATCTAAAACGGAAAATCCCCGGCAGGTTTTGGCAAGGTCGCTTTGGGTTCGACGAGCTTTTTGGCCCACCCGTGCTCGCGCAACCCGGTCACTTTGATGGCTTTGTCGGGTTTGACGGGACAGGCGTATTCGCACGCGCCGCAACCGATGCACAGCTCGTCCTTCACCAAGGGCAGGCGGAGATTGTTGCCGTAGGGAATCGTGGACACGGCCTTGGTTGGGCAATGCTCGGAGCAGGCGGCGCAGTCCGTGCCATTCGTCACCACCACGCATTTGTCGCGAAAAAAATGCGTTTCACCGATTTTTGCGAGATGTTTGGCGGCGGGATCCAGCAAATCAATCGCGCCGTCCGGGCAAACCTCGCCGCAACGCCGGCAGTCGAAGTTGCAGAAGGCGACGCGGTAATCCATGCGCGGTTTCATCAAGCCCAGGAGACCGTATTCGAGGAAGGCCGGTTGCAACACGCCGGTCGGGCATTCGCTGATGCACAAATGGCAGGCGGTGCAGCGGTCGAGGAATCGTTCGACGCTCGAAGAACCTGGTGGACAAATGACCGGAGAATGATTCTGATTTTCTTCGGTGTTCCCGTCCGGTTGCCGTTCGTTTGCGAACAGCACACGGCTGATGCCCGCGGCTCCGGTAATTCCCACAATCGTTTTGGAAATGAACGCGCGCCGTTGCGGGTCGCTCACGGCGTCAGGTATTGCTTGTGAAGCAGGCGTTGAAATTGGAGCCTTTCGCGCCCAAGCGAAGTGGTAGCTGATGCCGTGTTCGTCACAAGCACCCATACAATCGTAACACGCCACGCAGCGGGAGAAATCAATCGAACCGGCGCGCAGGTCAATGCAATGCGCTTTGCAGGCGCGCAGGCACGCTGCGCATTTGCGGCAGGCGCTCTGGTCAATTTGCAGTCGAAACGCCGCGCGTTGCGAAAGCCAGCCGAGCACCGTGCCGACCGGACAAACCGTGTTGCAGTAGAGCCGTCCGCGCCACACGGCCAACGCGACAATCAGCACGAGAATAAATACCGGTACCATCAGCGCGCCCATCCCAGTCCATGACGGCACGACGCGGAAAAGTCCGGGCCAGCCCAGCTTGTCCGCCAAACCCACGACGGCGTTGTTGGCCAGCGTGACCAGCGGACGAAAAATGTCTGACGCGATGCGCCCGAAATTGCTGTAAGGATCCAGCAACGCCAGCGCAAAGCCGCCCCAGCCGGCCACGGCGGCGATGATTGTCCCCCATAAAAAAGTTTGTCGCAGCCAGGTGTGCGGGCGTGAGTAGAGCGCGGGCTGGGATTTTCGTTTCAGCCATTGTGTCAGGCGAATGACCACGTCCTGAAGGATTCCCAGCGGGCAGATTGCCGAACAATAAATGCGCCCCGCTGCCAGCGTGACAATGACGATAATGACGCAGGCGAGCGACAGGCTTGCGCCGGTGAGCAACGTGACCAACGACGGCACGAATTGAATTTCGGCCAGACGATGTCCGACCGGCGATGGAACCAAACTCCGAAAATCAACGAACGCGGCGGTGAGCGCGGCCAACACCGCCACCGCCATCACGACCCGCAGCCTTTTCAGGAGTTTGGGCGGCACGGCTTCATGCCAGTTTGAACCGGCGGATGTCCACGTTTTCCAGGTCCATCGTGCCCAGTTTCATGTCGGCGGCGATGGCGATGTGGCGCACATCCGTCGGCTGATGGTTGAGCAATTTCGCGCCGGCGGCGTCAATGGCCACGATGTCGGCGGAAACCAGCAGCATGCGCATGACGACCAAATCATCCGCCGATTTGCCGCGTGGGCCGTTGCGGACCATGGGCGCGTAGGCGTCGAGGACGTTGAGCGAAGGTTTCTTCAGCGTCAGCAGGTCGGCGATGCACTGGTGCAAATCGGTGCGATGATAAAATCCCCGGTCCCAAACGACGCCCATCAAATTTTTCATGCACCCGGTCATCAACGTCCCGCTGTGATGCTTGAGCAGCGGGACATTGATGAACACGTCGCTGTCGAGCACCAGCGAATGGATTTTTGCCCCGCGCAATTTTTTCCCGTTCGGCATTTCGACCTGGCGATACAGAGTTTCGTCCTTGCCATTGACAAGCCGGGCACCGGTGTCCTTCGCCACCTTTTCGATGCCGCTGTTGGCGTAGGCGCGCTGCCATTGGTCGCAAGGATTGTCGAAAATGCTCACGGATTGCGCTCCGGCGGCAAGACACATCTCCACCACGCGCTTCACGGTTTCCGGATGCGTGTCCGCGCCGCGTTCCGGCGGCGCATCCCAGCCGATATTGGGTTTCACGAGCACGGTTTGTCCCTTTTTCACGAATGTTTCCATGCCGCCCAGCGCGGCCATGGCCTTGTCCAGCATTGCCGCGCGTTCACCGTCGCGCACCGCCACGAGAATGGACTTCGCCGTGGCCGGCACGAGGACCTCACCGGTGGTTGTTGCCAGCGGACCGGCGGCGAATAATTTTTCGAGGTTGGCGAGGGGCAAACTCGCACCGATGGCGAGTCCGGCTTTGATGAAATCGCGGCGTGTTTTCATATCAAGAAAAGTTTGATTCAGCGCTTGGCAGTTTTTCGATCAGTTTCGTTTCGCGAACGATGGGCGTTGTCACCCGGCAAACGCCGGTCGGCACGTTCGCTTCCTGACACTAGACGCAGAATCTTCGGAGACAAGTGGATAGGCCCGTTTTGACCATTTCGGATGAAGAATTGCCAAAAAATGTTCAGGCAAGCTGCCCGGAGTTTAAATTGTCAGCGCGCCGCGGTGAATTTACAAAGCACCACGCCATGGGTGGGAATCGTCACCGGGAACGAATTGTTCGCGGGATCGTTGACGTCTGGCAAATCCCGTTGCCGCCACAGGTCGCGCACGTGTTGCCGTCCAGTTAAACCGAGCTTCGCGAAGTCTTTGAAATTCAGCTTCACCGGCTCCAATCCAAGGTTGAAAAAACCAACGGCGCGCCCGCTACCCTCCAGCTCCTTTTCATAGACGCGCACGTCGCCGTCGCGGATGACGCAGGCCGCCTGTTTGCCCAGCGCGTCCTGATCGAGCGCGAGCACTTCGTCATTGCCCAAAAGATTCAGCGTGAAATCGTCCAGCCGGGTCATGTCGCAGCCGATGAGCAATGGCGCGGACAGCAGGCACCAGAGGCTGATGTGCGTGTATTGCTCGTCCGGCGTCAGGCGGGTTGGATGGAGGTTGCCCCAGCCGACCTGGCCGACGACGAGCATGTCGGGATCGTTCCAGTTGCCCGGTTTAGCGTAAGACGCGGCCTGGTCCTGATGGAAGCCGATTCGGCTCATGCTTTGCCAGGTATCGGTGATGTCGCCGGTGGTGCGCCAGCAATTGCCGTTCACCGAACCGCCCCAGGTCCACACGTGCGCCATGCCGTATTGGCAGAGGCTGAAGACGAGGTCGCGTTTCTGTTCGCGCAAAAATTTGCCCATGAGGCGATACGGGTAAATCGCACCCTCATCGTTTGTCGCGATTTGACCATAGAGCCGCGCGCTCATCACGTTGGTCATTTTGCCCGAGGCAATTCCGCCGTAGCTGCACCAGTCGTATTTCAAATAATCAAAACCCCAGCGGGCGTAAGTCTGCGCGTCCTGTTTCTCGTGCTGCCAGCTTCCGGCACAACCGCCGCACGTCCAGGGACCGGGCGAGGAATAAAGTCCGGCTTTCAAACCGAGCGAATGAATGTAATCCGCCATGCCCTTCATGTCGGGAAAGCGCGAATTGGGCACGATATGGCCGTGAGCATCGCGGAAAGGCCCGTGCAGCGTCGGGTCCTGCGAGTGGCGATGATTTTGCCAGTAATCATCCACATTGACGTAAGTCCAGCCGTGGTTGAGGAGGCCGCTTCTGACCATCGCATCCGCCGCACTCTTGACTTTCTCTTCCGAAACCGCGCTGGCAAAACAATTCCAACTGTTCCAACCCATCAGCGGCGTCAGCGCGATCTGGTCGCCGCAGACGATGCGGAATTTTTTCTCCGCCGTGCCGAGCGAATTTTGCGCTACGAGCGTGACCACGGTTTCGCCCTTTTTCTTCAGCTTGCCGGTGATGCGTCCGGTCCGGGCATTCAGTTTCAAGCCGCGCGGCAGGTTCGTCGCTAAAAATGTCATGGGCCGGTCGCCCGTCGCCGGAATCGTGAAAAGAAACGGCGAACCGGGACGAACGCCAAAAATGTTCGGGCCGTTGATGCGCGGCGTCGCGGGGGCGGGCGGCGTAAGGATGTAGAGTGCAACCGGCAGGTTCGTGTCGGCGGCGCGGAGATGAACGGCGCAACCAAGGCAAAGGGCGAACAGCAGGCGTGATTTCATCCGCTGATTTTGCGGCAGGAAAATTGCGCGTCAAGCTCGCCCGCCGGAAAATTTCTGGTAGCCTTTGCGCGTGACCATGCTGCTCATCGCCACGCGCAACGCCCACAAGGTGGGCGAAATCCGCGCCATCCTCGGCGACCGGTTTCAGTTTCTCGCGCTCAACGATTTTCCCGGCGCGCCGAAAGTAGTCGAGGACGCCGGCACGTTCGCTGGCAACGCGACAAAAAAAGCCGTGGAACTGGCGAAGTGGGTCAGTTCGGAACATCGAACATCGAACATCGAACGCCCAACGCCGAATTTTGTATTGGCCGACGATTCTGGTTTGGAAGTGGACGCCTTGAATGGGGCGCCGGGTGTGCATTCGGCGCGTTTTACTGCGCTGGATTCGGCGAAGTCCGGCAACACATCCGACGCCGACAACAACGCTAAATTGTTGCGTCTGCTCAAAGACGTTCCGTTGGAAAAGCGCACCGCGCGGTTTCATTGCGTGATTGCGCTCGTACCGGTCCGAACCCCAGACGCCAGACCCCAGACGCCAGACCCAAATTTGTTCGATGGTGTTTGCGAAGGCCGCATGGGTTTTGAAGCGCACGGCCAAAACGGTTTTGGTTACGACCCGTTGTTTGTACCGGTTGGTTTCGAGCAGACGTTTGCCGAACTGGGTGAGGGCGTGAAAAACAACTTGAGCCACCGCGCCAGGGCGTTGGAAAAGTTGAAGCGGTTTTTGACCAACAAGAACGGGTAGGGCCGGCGCGCTGCGCCGGCCGCGGAAGCTGCAGCGCGGCGTCCCCACCTGATTCACCTGAGCAAGCTTCCGAGTTGTAGTTTCCGGCGCAGCAAACCGTTGTCGGCAACCATCCGGAGTTTCCCGCCCGGCGCGGGTTGGGTATAAAATTCGCCACCGGAACATTCGACCATCAACCCGCCCGCCGCGATGTCCCACAAATTGATGGTGCGTTCGATGTAGGCGTCGAGGCGGCCGGAGGCGACATAGGCGAGTTCGAGCGCCGCCGAGCCCATGATGCGGATTTTCAACGTGCGGCGGGAGAGCCGGTTCAGGTGCGGCAGGCTTTTCTCCAGATTTTGTCTGCTTTTGGAAAAGCCCATGGCCACGACGGCCTCGCTCAGGTTTCTGCGGCGACTGACACGGACGACGCGCCCGTTCAATCGCGTCGGCCCGCCGCGAATCGCCGTCCAGAGTTCATCCGTGAATGGACCGTAAATCACACCCAGGAGTGTTTCGTAACTTTGGACTTTGAACTTTGAACTTTGGACCTGCAAAGCAATTGACACGGCGGCGTGCGGCATTCCGAAAAAGTAATTCACCGTGCCGTCAATCGGATCCACCACCCAGCGATATTCGGCGTTCACGTCGCCCGTGCAGCCTTCCTCGCCGAGCAGGGAAATTTTTGGAAACGCGGCGCGCAAAGTTCGCTCGATAAGTTTCTGGCTGCGCACATCGAGTTCGAGCTTGATGTCGTGGGCATCGGTGAAGTTGACGCGCTTGGGCGAATGCCAGTTGGTAAGCATGAGTTTGCCGGCGGCGCGCGCGGCTTTCACGGCCACGGCCAGTGATTTGTTCAATGAGACGTTTTTCATAAAATCGGGTTTGTTAAGGAATCACTTCGCTTCGTCCGGCCAGTTGGTTTTCCTGTTCCCGGCGCTTTTGGTCAAGGAGATTTTTTTCGGCGGCTTCGACGACGTGGAGCAGGTTGGCGGCCTCCAGCAGGCGCGGCGCGGTGACGTAATTCGCGCCGGCGGCGTAAAGTCTTGGGATGTCCTCCAGCAATTCGGCGTGAACGACAATTTTCGCGTCCGGGTTCAGTTCGTGGAGTTGCCGGAGCATTTTCAGGTTGTCCGCGCCCTTGAGCACGGTGTTGGGAAGCGAGCAGATGATGATTTCGCATTCCGCGATGCCGGCGTGGAGCAGCGTGTCGCGCTGCGTGATGTCGCCGTAGGCAACGCGCAGGCCGCGTTGGCGAAGCTTTTCATAAACGTTCGGGTTGAAATCCACAACGACGATTTCCGTCAGCAAATCGGAGCGTTCCCGGCTGATTTCTTCAAGCAACGAACTGGCCGTCCACGAAAAACCGAGCAAGCAGATGCGTTTCGGTTTTGCTTCGCCGGGTTCGGGGGCGGATTGGTCGAGATCGCGCAAATCCAGTTTGTTCAGCCACGGGGTGGCTTTGCGGAGCAGCAGATTGTTTTTCAGAATCGCGTAAGTCGAACCGACCGCGAGGAACGCGAAGGAAAATGCCGCGATGCCGATGGAATTTCCCGAGACGTCGCCACTGGTCCTGCCGAGCGCGAGCAGCACGAGGGAAAGCTCGCTCAACTGGCAAAGGTTGACCGTGGGCAGCAGGCTGACGCGATAACCCTGCCGCATGCAATAAAGCGGCGGGAAGACCGTCACGAACCGGCTGGTCACGAGGAATAGACAGAAGAAAACCGTCCAGAGCAGATAACCCCACGTCGGCACGGGAATCGTCATGCCGAGCGCGACGAAAAAGAGCGTCACAAAAAAATCGCGGATGCTCGTGACCTTGGCAACCACGTCGAGCGTGTAAGGGAACGTGGAAACCATCACGCCGGCGATGAGCGCACCCATCGCCGTGGACAAACCGAGCCAGCCGGCAAAGCCGGCCATCGCCAGGCACCAGGCCAGGGCGCCGACCAGGACCAGTTCCGGCAGGCGCGCGACGGACCGGAACACCGGCGGCAACACAAACCGGCTGGCCAAAAATGCCACTGTCAGGAGCAGAATTACATTGCCGAAAGCATGCGCCAGCGGACCGATGGCGGGATTTTTCAAGTTCGGCTGGAGGGCGAGGAACAGGATGACGAACAAATCCTGCAACACCAGCACGCCCAGCGTGACCCGACCGACGAGCGATTCGAGTTCGCGTTTGTCGTAAAGTATTTTGACGATGATGACCGTGCTGCTCATCGCCGCCGCCACGCCGAGGTAAAGTGCTTCCAATCGCGTTTCCGCCGGGCCAATCCAATCGAACACCAGCCAGCCCAAGAGCACGCAGCCGAGGATTTGCACCAGCGCGGTAATCGTGATGACCTTGCCCGCACTCAACATTTTTTTGAGGTCAATCTCCAGCCCGATCATGAACAGCAGCAATGACAGCCCGATTTCGGAGATGGTCTGGATGTTCTGGGCGTTGGTGATCCACTGGAAACCGTGAGGGCCGATGATGAAGCCGGCGACGAGATAGGCGAGCAGCACCGGCTGGCGCAGGACCTGTGACAACACCGCCAACACCCACGCGGCGATGATGCTGATGGCGATGTCACTGACGAGGCCGTGCTCCATGCGTGCGCGAGGTTAAAGGGAACGTGCAATATGAGTCGAGTTTGTAGTGTCGGCGCTATGCACCGATTCGAGCCGCAGACTCGATGCTACAGCGGTTTAACTTTGCAACGCGGCGAGAGCGGATTTCACGTGGTCGCGTTTGCCCTGCCACTCGGCGAGGCGCTGCTTGTGTTCCTCCAGAACGTGCGCCGGAACCTTTTGCGTGAAGTTCGGATTGGCCAGCTTCTGCTCGATTTTGGCAATCTCAGCCTCGATTTTTTCGAGCTCTTTCTTCAGCCGCGCCGTCTCGGCTTCCTTGTCAATCAGGCCTTCCAGTGGCAGAAATAAATCGCCCAACGCGGTGCGCACCGTCAGCGTGTTTTTGGCGGGCTGATAATTCGAACTGACTTCGACCTCCTCGGCGTTGAGCAGCAGCCGGAGCACCTCGAGGTCGTGCGCCGCCAGTTCCCGCGTTGGCTTGAGAATGAATTTGACCTTCTTGTTTGCGGCAATGTTCGCCGTGCGGCGCAGGTTGCGGCCTTGCGTGACAGATTCGTTGCGTGCTTCGATGTTTTTCCCGTCCTGTTCGGTCAGGCCGTAATGCGTCTTGAAATCGTCATCGAGCGGCTTCGGCCACGGCGCGAACATGATGGTCTGGCCGCCCTGATTGTCCGGCAGGTCCTCGGCATACCCCATCCCGTGCCAGAGTTCCTCTGTGATGAATGGCAGGAATGGATGGAACAGCCGCAACGTGTGCGAGAGCACAAAATCAATCACTGCAAGGGTGTTCGCCTTGCGCGCCTCGTCCTCTTTTGTAGGAGACGACGTGAGGAGTCTCTGATTTTCTTCAGATGAAATTTGAGTCTCGTTACCTCGACTCCTGCTGGTTAAGACGGCCTTGCTCGCCTCGACGTACCAGTCGCAATATTCGCTCCAGAAAAAGCGGTAGAGCGTGGCGGTCGCATCGCTGAATTTGTATTCGGCGAACGCGGTGTTCATCTCGCGGATGGCGGCGTCGAGCTTGAGCAAAATCCATTTGTCGTCGGACGTCAGAAGTCGTGGATTAATCTCCCCTTGAACTTCGTAACGTAGGACAGGCGTCCCGCCTGTCTCATTTTTCAAGGCATTTTCAGATTCAGTTGGAGACAGGCTGGAAGCCTGTCCTACCATCTGGCGGAAGCGGCAGGCGTTCCAGAGCTTGTTACAGAAGTTGCGGCCCAACTCGACGTTCTGTTCGTCGAACAAAATATCCTGGCCGAGCGGCGCGCTGCGCATCGTGCCGAAGCGGAGCGCGTCGGCGCCGTACTTGCCGATGAGGTCGAGCGGATCGGGCGAATTGCCGAGGCTCTTGGACATCTTGCGTCCCTGCTTGTCGCGGATGATACCGGTGAAATAGACGTTCCGGAACGGCATGGCATCCGGGAGCCCGAACTTCGGGTCACCCATGAACTCGTACCCGGCCATGATCATGCGGGCGACCCAGAAGAAAATAATATCCGGCCCGGTGACAAGGTCGGTGGTCGGATAGAACTTCTTCAACGTGTCAGTCTGGGTGGGCCAGCCCATCGTGGCGAACGGCCATAGCCACGAACTGAACCACGTGTCCAGCACGTCGGGGTCTTGGGTGAAACCTTGCTTGTCGAGAAATTTACCCGCCACATCCGAAAAAGTTACCGCTTCAAGTTCTATTGATTCGGCATCTTCTTTTGAATAACGCCACCAATAAATTGAATCGGCTTCTTTAGAAGCATGACGCTCGTATAAAGTTGTTTTCTCGACCGGAGGATTTAATGGGAATTGGCTGTTTCCAAGAATTTTGGAAGCCCAATCAACCATTTGAACAACATCGCCGATCTTTGGATTGTTTTTGATTTCTGATTTTAGAAAATGTTTTCTCCACACCGGAATCCGATGTCCCCACCAAAGCTGGCGGCTGATGCACCAGTCCTGGATGTTGCCCATCCAGTGGTCGCAAACCTTCGCCCAGCGTTGCGGGTGGAAATGCATTTTTGGGGAGGGCGAGGCTACTGACGAGCCGGCTCGCGTGGGCGCTCGCCCCACCGAATCATCCTCCTGTTCCACGCACGCACGCGATTTTTCCACGCTCGGATATTTCAAAAACCACTGCTCGCTCAGGCGCGGCTCAATCGGCACATCGGCGCGTTCGCTGAAACCGACGTTGTTGGTATATGGTTCTTCTTTTTCCAGCGCGCCAAGTTCCGTAAGTTTTTCCACGGCAACCTTGCGCGCCTTAAAACGGTCCAGACCATTCAAATCCGCACCGGCCAACTCGTTCATGTGGCCGTTGGGATGCATGATGTCAATTTGCGCGAGCTTGTGACGCTGGCCGATTTCGAAGTCCGCCTTGTCGTGCGCGGGTGTCACCTTGAGCACGCCCGTGCCGAACTCGAAATCCACGTGCTCGTCGCCGATGATAGGAATGAGTTTCTGCTCGCGCGGCAATTCCGCCGGTAGCGGACGCACGACGTGCTTGCCGATGAACTTCGCGTAGCGCGGATCTTTCGGATTCACCGCCACGGCGGCGTCGCCGGGAATTGTCTCGGGACGGGTTGTGGCGATGGTCAGCCATATGCCAGTGCTTTTGATATCGCTCTCGTTGTAGCGGCGGTCTGTGACCGCCGAATTCGGCGCTGACACAGCGCCGCTACAGTCCACAACTTCGACTTTGAAATAATAGAGCGAGCCTTTCTGCTCTTTCATTATTACTTCCTCGTCGGACAACGCGGTGAGCGAGGCCGGACACCAGTTCACCATGCGTTTGCCGCGATAGATGAGGCCCTTTTTGTAAAGTTCAACGAACACTTTCTGGACGCAGCGCGAATACTCCGGGTCCATCGTGAAGCGTTCACGTATCCAGTCGCAGGACGCGCCGAGCTTCTTCAACTGTTGGATGATGATGCCGCCGTGCTTCTCCTTCCATTGCCAGACACGTTCGAGGAATTTTTCGCGGCCCAGGTCGTCGCGATGTTTGATCTCACCGGCTTTCTTCAGTGCTTTTTCGACGACCGTCTGGGTGGCGATGCCGGCGTGGTCGGTGCCGGGCAGCCAGAGGACTTCCTTGCCGTCCATGCGCGCCTTGCGGGCGAGGATGTCCTGGATGGTGTTGTTGAGGACATGGCCCATGGTGAGCACGCCGGTGACGTTCGGCGGCGGGATGACGATGGAATAGGCCGGCCGCTTGGGCGACACGCGCGCCGGGTCGGCGGTGAAGCAGTTCTGCTTCAGCCAGAAGTCATACCACTTGTCCTCGACGGACTGTGGTTCGTAAGCTTTCGAAATTTCAGACATGACAAAAGAGTTTTTACGCGAATTTCACGAATTGGCGCGAATTATTTTATAAAATCTAGTGGCTCATCCAATTTGGTTTCTGAACGGATGACGCGTTTCCAAGTCAGTGAATCTTCGCCGAAGTTGACAAGCAGTCCCAGCTTCAACTTTGAAGCAGCCAGATAGTTGAGCACCTGTTTGATGTGCGCGTCCGTCAAACATTCACAGGCTTTGCCTTCAAAAAGAATTTTGTCCCAGATGACAAAATCGGCAAAATAAAAGTGGGGGAGAACCACATCCTTGTAGGCCACTTCATGTTTTCGTTCACGAGTGAACGGAATATTGGACCGTTGCAACTCGACCACGAGCGCGTCCTTGTAGATGACTTCGTCGTAACCTTTGCCCAATTCACGGTGAATCTCCATGCAAAAACCAACGAGTTTGAAAACCTCTTCCTTGTAAAGCAGGTCACTCATTGGTTTCGTCTGAAAATTAGCGGTAATTCGCGCAATTCGCGTAAAAAGGTTTCTGCGGTTCGCGTCTCATTTCTTCAGGAGCGCGTACTCCATGCTGTCCACGAGGGCCTGCAGGCTGGCTTCGATGATGTTTTCGCTCACGCCCACGGTGCCCCATTCGCGCTTGCCGTCGGTGGATTCGATGAGCACGCGTGTCTTGGCCGCCGTGCCGGTGTCGCTGTCGAGGATGCGCACCTTGTAATCCGTGAGCGTCACCTGTTTCAGTTGCGGATAAAACTTCACCAGCGCCGAGCGCAACGCGCCGTCCAGCGCGTTCACCGGGCCGTCGCCCTCGGCCACGGTTTGCGCGCGCCGGGCGCCGACACGGACCTTGACCGTCGCTTCACAGACGGATTCGCTGGCGTCGCGCCGCATGGAAACGTGATAAGCGTCCACGTGAAACAGCGGGTCGCGATGTTTGAGCGTTTTGCCGATGAGCAGCGCGAGCGAGCCCTCGGCGGCCTCGAACTCGTAACCCTGGTTTTCCAGTTCCTTGACGCGCATCGTGATGGTTTTCACTTCCGGCATTTCCGGCTTGAGCTTGAAACCGAGCTCCGC
>JBEKJN010000015.1:0-21367 GCA_050011235.1 Verrucomicrobiota bacterium
GATCCACGCCGCGCGCAACGCGGGGAAAATCCCCTGCAAACGGATTCCCCGGCGGCAAAAGTAAAAGTGCGGGATTATCTGCTCTCGGAAAACCGGTTCAAGATGCTCACCAAGAGCAAACCCGAAGAGGCGAAAAAGCTCTTCGCCCAGGCCCAGGTGGATGTCGATCGCCGTTGGAAATTCTATCAATCTCTGTCGGAACGCGACACCAAGGCCGGCAATGGCCAGCCCGCGGCAACCCAGGCCGCGGCAACGGTGGATCAACAACCGTAAAGTCATTTGTGATTGATGATTTATGATTTATGATTTTTTCACCGGATGAATTTTGAGGGCATATGAGCCCAATTGAACTTAAAGAACGGACCATTCAATTCGCCGTCCGGATTCTCAAATTTGCCGACGCTCTTCCGAACGAACCGTCAGGCAGAACGATTGCCGGACAGGTAGCGCGTAGCGGTTGTTCGGTGGCGTCGAATTATCGCGCGGCGCTGCGCGGGAAATCGCATGCGGATTTCATCAACAAAATTACCATCGTTCTCGAGGAAGCTGACGAAACGGATTTGTGGATTGAATTAGCAAAACGAGCCGCGTTGGTTCCGCCAAAGCAGGTCGGTGAATTGCAGGCGGAAGCCGTCAAGTTGACCAAAATTTTCAGCGCCACGAGACGAACGGCCCGCAATCATAAATCATAAATCGTAAATCATAAATAAATGCCTATGAATCTAACGACCACCTATCTCGGCCTGAAATTGCGGACACCGCTCGTCGTGGCGGCCTCGCCGCTGTCGGAGGAAATTGACAACCTCAAACGCATGGAAGACGCCGGCGCGTCGGCGGTGGTGCTTTACTCGCTGTTCGAGGAGCAACTGCGCCAGGACCGCGCCGAACTGGTGCATAATCTGGAACAGGGCACCGAAAGTTTCGCGGAGGCGCTCACTTATTTTCCGGAGCCGAAGGAATTTCATCTCGGGCCGGAGGAATATCTCAAGCACATCGCCAGGGCGAAAAAGGCGACGCGCCTCCCCATCATCGCCAGTCTGAACGGCTCCTCCCCCGGCGGCTGGACGCATTACGCCAAACTCATCCAGCAGGCCGGTGCGGACGCGCTCGAACTGAATATTTATTACATCCCGACCGATTTCAATCTGACGGGGACGGCGGTGGAACAAACTTATCTGGACATCCTCAAGGCGGCAAAATCGGAAGTGACCATCCCCGTCGCCGTCAAACTCAGCCCGTTCTTCAGCAATTTTGCGAACATGGCGAAACGGCTCGACGACGCCGGCGCGAACGGGCTGGTGCTGTTCAACCGGTTTTATCAGCCGGACATTGATCTCGAAACGCTGGAAGTCAAACCGAACATCCTGTTGAGCACGCCGATGGCCATGCGCGTGCCGCTGCGGTGGATTGCGATTCTTTACGGCCACGTCCGCGCGAGCCTGGCCGCCACCAGCGGCATTCACCGCGCAACCGACGTGCTGAAGATGCTCATGGCCGGCGCCGACGTGACGATGCTTTGCTCGGTATTGATCCGGCACGGCGTCCGGCAGATCAGCACGATTGAGCGCGACCTCGTCGCGTGGCTGGAGGAGCACGAATACGAGTCCGTGTCGCAGCTCAAAGGCAGTCTCAGCCAGAAGAAATGTCCCGCGCCCGGCGAATTCGAGCGCGCGCAGTACATGCGGGCCATCTCCAATTATCCCGTCCCGATGTCGAACTGAAAATTCCGGAACCCGAAGGTTTATCCCAGCGGGGCGAACTCTGCGAGCCCCTATATCTGCCGAACCTTCAACTTTTTAGCCCATCTTCTTTGCTCCGAATTTTGTCAATGTGAGGGGCTGACACGTTTGACAATTCCTCTTTGTTGGTGGAATTTTTTGAGACTTTGTTGATTTTCTTTTCGGATTTGGTTCGAACTTAGCCAAGACCTCAAGAGCAAACTCGCGTTACCGTGTTCTACGCGGCGGTGCCTCACGCGGCAGGCCGCGTAAAAGGCTGTTGGGCCTCACGCGGCAGGCCACGTAAAAGGCCGTTCGATGGCAGATTGCGGAATTCCGCCTTCGCCAAGGCTCCCGGCTTCTCCCGTAAAGCAGGATTCGACGCGGAAAGTCGCCGCGAAGAGGAAAGTGGAATAAAGAATGCGGACTAAACTACGGCGGCAAGGGAATCGAAGATGGGAAAACATTGAATATCGAGCATTCAACGGAAATCGCCGGGCCAGCGAGTCAGCGCAAAACGGCGTTGATTGTGGAGGGCGGAGCCATGCGCGGGGCGTGGGCGGCGGGGGTGCTGGCCTTTCTGCATGAGACCGGACGGCGGCAATACGACCTCGTCTATGCGGCTTCTTCCGGCGCTTGTTCGGCGGCCTATTTTGTCGCAGGACTGTGGGAACCGGGCCTGACCATCTGGCGCGAAATGGCCAGCAAGGTGGTGCGCAAAACCAATTTTCTCCGCCGCAAACCCATCATTGATCTGGCGTACCTGGTGGATCATGTCTTCCGACTGCACATCCCGCTTTCGGTCGAGGCACTGCAAAAGGCGCCCACCCGCTTCTTCATCGTGCTGACGGACTGTCATACCGGCAGACCGGTTTACTTCCACGTTTGTGATGACCGGGTCTTTGCCGCTCTCCGCGCCACATCCACCATGCCGCTGGCGACGCGCGGGTATGATTTCGTGGACGGCCATCCATTCGCCGACGGCGGGGTGTCGGACCCCATTCCCGTCCAGCGCGCGATTGAGGATGGCGCAACGAATATTACCGTGGTGCTCACGCACAAACTGACTTTCCAGCTCAAGCCGATGCCGCGCTGGCTGGGGCGGGTTGCCTACCCGGAATTTCCCCGGGTGGCCCGGGTCTGGACGGCCCGGCAAAATGTGTATTATAACGCCGCGCTCGAATTGATGAAGCATCCGCCGGCGGGCGTGCGCATCCAGGTGTTCAGCCCGCTCCGACCGCTGCCGGTGGGCTCCTTTACCGTCGAGCGGAAACGAATTGCGGCCGCCCTGGCCCTGGGACACGACGAGGCGCTGGAGCAGGCGAAGCGGAAGGGGTGACCCGCCTTCGTTCCACTACGGCGCGGTTTCCGGGTCTGGCGTTTCGGATTTGGCGCCTCAGTTTAGCGTTTGGGGGTTGGCGTCTTGGGTTTTGGATTAGCGCAGGTGGAAAACCGGGGGGACGTCGTCCGAGGACGAGGACGATTCCCATTTTGTTTTCCCGGACGCGGTCTTAAAAAACTTCCGCCTTCAGCCCGGTCGCCTGGCGCACGGTTTGCGCAATCTGGGAAAGTGTCTTCAGTGGCAGGTGCCCGCTTTCGGCGTGCGACATGGGCCGTGCCGCGGAGTAAATCTGCACCAGCGAAATCTGCGCGCCGTCCGCCTTCAATTCCTTAAGCCGCTGGGCATATTGTTCGATTTCTTCGAGCGGCGGTTCCTCGCCGTTGATGGCCGGGAACAGGCTCTGAATGACTACCGGGCGTTGCCGCGCCAGCGACAGGATGTTTTTCAGCACCTTTTCCAGCGACACCCCGGTCCGGTTGACCTTGTTCAAAAAGGCCTGCGTGCCGCCGTCGAGCTTCGTCCAAACTTCATCGGACTTGGTGAGATGTTTCAAACCTTCCTGCACCTGCGGCCGATCCAAGCCGGTCGCGTTCGTCAGCAGCACAATCTTAAAAAATGGATATCCGCCCAGCGCCCGGACGCGCACGACTGTCTGCACGGCTTCGGTAAAATTGGGCGTCAGCGTCGGCTCGCCGTCGCCGCTCAAGGCGACGTGGCGCAGTTGCAGCAATTCGTCCGGCAATGCTTGGTAAGCAGGACGCTCGCGCAACCGTCCCTGATGTACAAACGCGAGCGTGCGGCGCAGTTCATCGCCCATGGCGTCCACGTCCAGCGCCATTTCGCGCGGTGCCGTGCGGCGGTCCACCTCGCAATACACACAATCGAAATCGCAGCGCTGGTCGGGGTTCATGTTCACGCCCAGCGACAGGCCGCGGGCGCGCGCGGAGATGACCGCGTAGACAAAGCGGTTGTTCAGAAAATCGCGCGGCCGGTCGAACGCCGTCTCCCGCATGGGGGTGTGATGCACGGATGCGGGCCGTTTCTTTTCCGACCCGTTTGCGGGCGCTGCCTTGCCATTGACTTCTTCCACAATTCTCACACGGCACGTTAAGCGCACCCCGGATTGGATACTACACGGTTATTGTCAAAGTCTTGACATGCCTTGCATGGCCCAATGGCGGGAGTTTAGCGACGATTTACCGCCAGCGGAACAGTCGTGCATGACTTGCCCAAATTTTGGCAATGAAGAAACATTTCTTGTCAATTCACGCATCCCGCTTGGAGAAATGCGGACGTCTGTCGTAATTTATACGCATGAACGCTAAGGGACTTGATGTGACCAAAAAAAGTGACCGGGCGGCCTGGCTCAAGGGCGGCAACGCGATTTGCTCAAACCCCCCGTCCAAGCCGGCGGGACGGATTTGGCGGCTGGTGTTGCTGGGCGCGCCGGGCGTCGGCAAGGGCACCCAGGCGGCGTTGTTGTCCGATCGGTTGGGTGCCTGCCAGTTGTCCACCGGCGATGTTTTCCGCGCGGCCAAGTGTCTTGGGGAAGGCGAACGTTCCCCCGCCCTGGAGGCCGCGTTGCATTACATGGTCCGCGGCGATTTGGTGCCCGACGAAACCGTGCTGGGGATTGTGCAAGAACGCGTGCGCTGTCTGCGTTGCTGCGGCGGCTTCCTGCTGGACGGTTTTCCCCGCACCGTTGCCCAGGCCAAGGCGTTGGAAAACCTGTTGAAAAAGGAAAACGTGCCGTTGACCACCGTGCTCAATTACGAATTGCCCCTTGACCAGATCGTGGCCCGGCTCTCGGGCCGCCGCACCTGCTCCAAGTGCAAGGCGGTTTTCCACGTGACAAACATGCCGCCGCGCGTGAAAGGCATTTGCGACCATTGCGGCGGGGAACTGATTCAGCGCGAGGATGACCGGCCCGAATCCGTCCGCGTGCGGATGGAGGCCTACGAAAAAAGCACCCGGCCGTTGATTGATTTCTACCAAAAACGCGGATTGCTGGTAACGATCAAGGCGGAAGGCTCGGCCGAAGATGTTTACGAGCGCACCCGCGTGCTCGCCCTGGCGCAATAGTGCGATTCAACAAATCCTCGGCAACTGTTCGCCGCTCGGCATGTCGAGAATCCGGTTTGCGCCAATCGCGCTTTTCAACGTGACCAGCGGCGCGGTACTTTCCGCCACCTTGCCGATGACCGCCGACGCCGCCCCAACGGCGTGACGGCTCATGATTTGCAGCGCGCGTTCCGCGTCCTTTGCCGCGATGAACGCGACAAAGCGTCCTTCGCACGCAACATGCAGCGGGTCGAGTCCGAGCATTTCACAGGCGGCGTGAACGTCTTCGCGCACCGGCACGGATTTTTCCACGATTTCGATGCGCACCGTCGCCGCTTCGGCGATTTCGTTGAGTGCGCTCGCCAAACCCCCGCGGGTCAGGTCACGCAGACAATGAATTTCAATCCCGGCTTTCAGAAGCTGCTGCACGAGATCGGTGACCGGCGCGGAATCACTTTCGATGGCGCTCTCGAATTGCAGACCTTCGCGCACGGCCATGATGGCCATGCCGTGCCGGCCCAAATCGCCGCTCACCAGCACGGCATCACCGGGCCGGACGCTCTTGGGCGCGATGATGAGTCCCGCATTGCGGGATTCGATGACGCCAATGCCGGCGGTGTTGATGAACAGACCGTCGCCCTTGCCTTTGTCCACGACCTTGGTGTCACCGGTGATGATTTGCACGCCGCACCGCTGCACCGCATTGCGCATGGAGTAGACGACCCGCCAGAGTGTTTCCATCGGCAGACCTTCCTCGATGATGAACGCGGCGCTGAGGTAAACCGGGCGCGCTCCGCTCATCGCGAGGTCATTCACCGTGCCATGAACGGCCATCGAACCGATGTCGCCACCGGGAAAAAACAACGGCCGCACGACGTAGGAATCGGTCGTGAACGCGAGTTTTTTGCCGGTCCATTCAACCACCGTCGAATCGTGCTGCGTTTCGAGCGGCGGATTGCCAAACGCCGTCAGGAACATTTTGCCGATGAGCTGGTGCATCAGCCTCCCGCCGCCACCATGCGCCAGCAACACGTGCGGATATTGCTGGATGGGAATCGGACAGGATGGGTTGAAATCAGAAGGAGGTTCCATAGGTTAGCGAAGGAACCGGCATCGGAAATTGAAACAATGATTAAAGAGGCAAACACCGAACGTCCAACGCCGAACATCGAACTTCGAATCCACATTCGGTGTTGGAAGTTCAATGTTCGATGTTCGATGTTTCCACATAATAATTCATTTCCCAGCGGTAGCCGGCTGTCTGCGATACCGGTAATACGCCGCGCAAGCGCCCTCGGATGAGACCATGGTCGCACCCAGCGGATGTTCCGGCGTGCAGCGCGTGCCGAACGCCGGGCACTCGTGCGGTTTGATTTGTCCCTGCAAGACCAGCCCGCTGAGGCATTCGGCCGGTTCTTCCACGTGATGATCGGCCAGACCGAATTTCTTTTCGGCGTCGAACATGGCGTAGGCGTCGTTCAAACCGAGGCCGCTCTGCGGAATTTCGCCGACACCACGCCACTTGCGCGGCACGACCTTGAAAACCTTGCGGATGAGTTCCTGCGCAGGCTGGTTGCCTTCGCGCCGCACCGCGCGGGTGTATTGGTTTTCAACTTCGGCGCGGCCGGATTCGAGTTGCTGCACGACCATCAGCACGCCCTGCAAAATGTCCAGCGGCTCAAAGCCGGTGACGACAATCGGCACGTGATATTTCGCCGCGATGGGCGGGTATTCCTCGTAGCCCATCACCGTGCAAACGTGCCCGGCGGCGAGGAAACCCTGCACCTTGCAGTTCGGTGACGACAGCAGCGCCTCCATCGCCGGTGGCACGAGCACGTGCGAGATGAGCATCGAAAAATTCTTCAGGCCTTTTTGCGCAGCCTGATACACCGCCATCGCCGTTGCCGGCGCGGTGGTTTCAAAACCGACGCCGAAGAAGACAACTTCCCGGGCCGGGTTTTGTTCCGCGAGTTTCACGGCGTCGAGCGGCGAATAAACGATGCGCACGTCGCCGCCCCTGGCTTTGACCGAAAGCAGGTCGGTTGTGCTGCCCGGCACGCGCAGCATGTCGCCAAACGAGGTGAAAATGACGTCGGGTCGCGCGGCAATTTCGAGCGCCTTGTCTATCATTTCCAGCGGCGTCACGCAGACCGGGCAACCGGGCCCGTGAATGAGCGTGATTTGTTTGGGCAGCAGTTCGTCAATGCCGAACTTCACGATGGCGTGCGTCTGGCCACCGCAGACTTCCATGATGTTCCACGGCCGGGTCGTGAGGCGGTGGATTTCCCGCGCGAATTGCTGCGCGCGTTCACCGTCGCGATATTCGTCGAGGTATTTCATGCCTTATTTGGTGGGGCGAGGCTGCTGACGAGCAGGCTATTGGCTCGCGAGGACGCTCGCCCCACCGGTTCAAATTGTCAGCCGCTCTTCACAGGCGGGACGCCTGCGCTACGCTCTTCGAGTTCACCGAGTTCCTCCATTTGCTTCAAATACTCGAAAACCTTGTGCGCCTCGTCTTCGTCAACACGGCTGAGGGCAAAGCCGACGTGGACGATGACGTAATCGCCGACCTTTGCCTCCGGCACATAGGCAAGGCAGGCTTCCTTGAGGATGCCGCCGAAATTGATTTTGCCCATGCGCGACAGCGGGTCGTCGCCATTGATGCTTTCAATCTTTCCTGGAATGGCCAGACACATGTTCCTTCAATCTAACCGCTTGTACGCAGCGCGGCAATGACTTGTCCCAGGGCAATCCCGCCGTCGTTCGGCGGCACACGCTGATGCCAATACGGGCGGAAGCCTTCCGCCTGCAAACGCCGCACCGCGCGCTCCGTCAGATAACGATTCTGAAAACAGCCGCCGGAAAGCACCACGCGGTTTTGGCCGATACGTTTTGCGACGGCGACGATGGCCTCGGCCAAGGTGTTGTGAAACCTGGCTGAAATGATGCCGACGCTCACACCTTGCTCGATGTCCGCGAGAATGGCTTCGATCATCGGTTGCCAGTCAAGTAGGATAGGCGTCTCGCCTGTCTCCATCTCATTTTTATCGGTGTGCGCCAATGTCAGTGAATACGCCTTGTCAGTTTTAACTTCATCCAGTGCAAACTCCAGTTCCATCGCGGCCTGGCCTTCAAAGCGGATTTGCTGGCGGAGATTGACGAGCGAGGCTACGGCGTCAAACAATCGGCCCCCGCTGGAACAAAGCGGCGAATTCAATTTTTTGGCCAGCATGGTTTTCAGCGTGGCCATTTCCGCTGCCGAAAAAGCCGCAACCGTTGCCAGTTTTTTCCGTTTGAAAACCTTGTCGCCGGAAATTTCGTAAAGCAATCCGAGCGCGGCGCGGCGCGGTTCCTTGACCGCCTTGTCGCCGCCGGGCAATCGGAACGGGCGCAGATGCGCGACACGCTCGACGGTTTTGTCGGTGACGAGGAAAAATTCACCGCCCCAAATCGTGCCGTCAAGCCCGTAACCCGTGCCGTCCCACGAAACGCCGAGCGCTGGTGGCGCGATTTCATTCTCCGCCATGCAGGACAGGACATGGGCGATGTGATGCTGGACTTGCACGAGGTTTGGACTGCGGTGGCAAGCGAAGCGCGACACCGCTTTTGAAGCCAACGCCGATGTTCCACCGCCTGCCAAAGCGCCGTCGCCGCTCCGCTCTGCCGGCGCAGTCCAAATTGATTCCATCGCAAACTTGGACGAAAGATAATCCGGGTGCAAATCGGCGGCGATGGTTTGCGGCTTGGCGTCGTAAAGCTTTTGGAAATCGGCGATGACACGGCGGAAGGCAGCGTGCGCCTGTTCCGTCTCCAAATCACCGATGTGCTGGCTGATGAAAACCTGATTGCCGACCGAAAGCGCGATCGTGTTCTTGAGGTGCGCTCCCACCGCCAGAATAATTTCGGAGTTCGGAGTTCGGAGTTCGGAGTTCGAAGTTTTGGTGGGGCGAGCGTCCCCGCGAGCCGCATTCCGCACTTCGCACTTCGCACTTCGCACTTCCACGGGCAATGGCGCGTAGCCGCGGGCGCGGCGCAAAACCATCTCGCGGTCGAGCATCACGCGCACAATGGAATCGTCCACGTGCCGGACGATGGGGCGATTGTGAACCAGAAAAACATCGGCAATGCCGCCGAGACGTTCCAGCGCCTCACGTTCGTCCGTGCAAATCGGTTCGTCGCTCAGGTTGCCGCTCGTGGCGACGACCGGAAAGCCCAGTTCGGCCATGAGCAGGTGATGCAACGGCGTGTAAGGCAGCAACACGCCGAACGTCGGATTGCCAGGAGCCGTTAAATTTACGATTTGCGATTTGCGATTTGCGATTTTTTTAAGCAGAACGATGGGTGATTCGGGTGAGCATAGCAGCCGTTCTTCCATCGGAGAAACTTCGCAAAGTGCCTTCACGCTTTCCAGCGACGGGAACATCAGCGCGAACGGTTTTTCCTCGCGATGTTTTCGTTTGCGCAAGAGCCGGATGGCCTTGTCGTTGCGCGCATCCGCCATCAAATGAAATCCGCCCAATCCCTTGACGGCGACAATTTTTCCCGCGCGAATGACGGTGGCGGCGGCGAGCAAAGCATCGTAGCCGCGCTCGTGAGAGCGCGGACTTTCCGCGTTTTCACAAACGCGGCTACCAGGCCAAAGTTCCAGCCGTGGGCCGCAGTCCGGGCACGCATTCGGCTGGGCGTGGAAGCGGCGGTTGTGCGGGTCGTCGTATTCGGCCTGGCATTGCGGGCACATCGTGAACGATTTCATCGAGGTGTTCGCGCGGTCGTAAGGCAGCGATTCGATGATGCTAAAGCGCGGCCCGCAATTCGTGCAGTTGGTGAACGGATAGCGGTGACGGCGGTTCTTCGGATCGAAAATTTCGCGCAGGCAATCGGGACAAGTGGCGATGTCCGGCAAAACCAGCGCGGTTTTGTCGCCGCCGGTTTCACTCTCGCGGATTTTAAAACCGGTGTAGCTAACGGGATCGAGCCACGAGGCTTCGAGGCTTTGAATGAAACTGCGCGGCGGTTTTTCCGTTTCGAGGCGGAGCAGGAATTTTTCGAGCGTCGCGCGCGGGCCTTCAACTTCAAGAAAGACGCCCTGCGCTGAATTGTTGACCCAGCCGGCGAGGTGTAATCCGGTGGCGAGACGGAAGACGAACGGGCGGAAACCGACGCCCTGCACCGCGCCGCGAACGGCCAGTTTCAGCCGCAGTCGGCCGGGCGCGGCGGGCTTCATATCACTTCTCGATTTCGAAACCTTCGAGGATCATGTCGGTGGAGTTTACGGCCTTGAGGTCCAGCGAATCGCATTTGGGGCAAACGTCCGGCAGGTGGTCCGTCTCGAATTGATGCCCGCATTTCGCACATCGCACGAGCGGCGCAACCTGCGTCAGCACGAGCGTGGCGTCTTTGATCAGGGCGCTCTCCTTCTTGACGACCTCAAAACTGAACTGCACGTGCTCGGCGCTGTGGCTGGTGAGCGGGTTAAAGCGGATTTTGACGAGCTTGACGCGCCTGGCGCCCTGCGCGGCAGCCTGTTTTTCAACGGTGTCAACGATTGCGCGGACGAGATGGACTTCGTGCATAAAATGTCTTTCAAGTCTGCCATCGGGTCATACGCCGGTCAATGCGCGAAGGCGGGACCGCCTGGTCAAGTCCTTGCCTTTCCTGCGGGTGTGAATTTCAGTGACTGCCGGCGAGCGTTCGAATCTTGTCCAGCGCGGTCTGAAAACCCCGGCGGGCCAGCGGAGAAAGTTCTTCGCCGAAATCGAGGTTTTCGACCGGAATGGTCAACCACCATGCCGGCGGCCAACGCCCGAAAAGCTGCCGCGCGAACGCCAGCAGCGAGCGCGGGTCCGCGGCGTGCGCCATGAGCTGTGCGCCTTCAGCCGGTTCGAGTTGGCGCTCCTGGACTTCGGTGGAGGCGTCCACGGCAGCGTCCACAAAAACCACCGCGCGCGCCTCGGAAATTGTTTCCGCGAGTTCAGGCGTGAGTTGGTGGCGCACGAGGGCGACAATGCCGGGCAGGGCCAGCTCGGCGACCGCGGCGGCCACCTTCGCTCCCACGCCGTCATCGCTGCGCAACGTGTTGCCGTAGCCGATGACCAGAAAGTCACCGGCCTGGTCTCCAGCCTGGGCCTTGCTCATTCACCCAAAGTAAAGGCAGCACGCCGGCAAAGCCAGCCGGACTATGGTGATCGAATCCGGGTGGCCTGGCTGGCGACGCATTGCCAGCGGCCGGCCCGTTTCACAAACACGTCGGTCATCCGCTGCGGCCCGCTGATGTCAGTGTCCCGAAACCTGCCGTTCCACGTGATTTCAAAGGTGACCACAGCCGTGTTCCCGTAGATTTTCACCTGGACGTCACTCAGTTCAAATGAATCAATCACCAAGTCACCGGCTTTGATCGTGTCGAGCGCCCGTGTCTTTGTCCAAGTCTGCCCGGCGGGATCGGTGAACACGTATTCCTCTGCCTGGATCCGGTCGATTTTCCCCACGTCCCGGTGTTTCACCGCACCCGCCCATTCCTGTTCCAGTTCCATGAGCGCCTGTTCAGCCTTTCGCGGTTTGCCCTGGCCGGCATTTGTCTGCGTGTTTGTCTGACCGTACGACAACGAGAAAGCCATGCAAACCGCCGTGATGAGGATCAGGATTCTTTTCATGTCTTGTTCCTTTCAAGCTGCTTTTGTCTTTTCAGAACCAGCGGGGAAACGGACCAACAAACCGTTTCCCCGCCTTGCTAGTGGGTGGAAGGAAATTATCCGCGCGCCAATTCGTCCAGCACCCTGCCATCCGGGGCGATGAGTTGCACGTGCAAAGGCATCTGGCCGACGGCATGTGTCGAACAACTCAGGCACGGGTCGTAGCAGCGGATGGCGGCTTCGACGCGGTTGAGCATGCCTTCCTTCAGTTGATTTCCCTTCACGTATTTCTGCGCGACGGACAGGACAGCGCGGTTCATCGCCAGGTTGTTGTGCCCCGTGGCGACAATCAGGTTGACCTTTTCGATGCGCCCGTCTTCGTCCACCCAGTAGTGATGGAACAACGTGCCGCGCGGTGCTTCAATCACCCCGACGCCCTGCGCATTGGCGGGCCTCGCCGTGACCATGATGTCCGTGCTGCAAATGTCCGGGTCGTCAACCAACTGCTGAATGCGTTCGAGCGCGTAGAGGATTTCAATCAGCCGCGCCCAGTGATAGTAGAACGAACTGCGGCGGACTCCGTGGCGGTCGCTTTTCCATTCGCGCAACTCGGCGTTGGCCTGCGGCGTGGAAATCTTGTCCGCGAGGTTCAACCGCGCCAGCGGGCCGACGCGATAAATTCCATTGGGATAACCCAGCTGTTTGATGAACGGGAATTTCAGGTACGACCATGTCTCGGTCGCCTCGGCGATGACGTCCAGATACTTGTCCGGCGGGACCTGGTCCCTGACGATTTTACCGTTCAGGTCGGTGAACCGCAGATTGCCATCGTAATGCTCCAGTGCGCCGTCGGGCTGGACGAGGCCCATGTAATTCGAATCGAAGCTGGCGAACGTTTCCACGTCGTCATGATGCGCCGCCTGATATTTTTTAAGCAGGTCGAGCGCGAACTTCGCCTGTCCAAACGCTTCGGGCAGGCCCTTGCGTATTTCGTCGCGTTCGGCAACGGTGAGCGCCTTGTTGACGCCGCCGGGCACGGGGAAGTCCGGATGGATTTTGCGCCCGCCGATGAGCTTGATGACTTCCTGCCCGTACTTGCGCAGCCGCACGCCCTTGATGGCAATGTCGGGGTGCTGCTGGATGAGGCCGACGATGTTGCGGACCGCCGGGTCGGCGTCGTAACCCAGCAACAGGTCGGGTGCGCTCAAATGGAAGAAACTCAGTGCGTGCGATTGCGTGAGCTGGCCCATGTGCATCAACTCGCGCAGCAGCTTCGCCGGCCGCGGAATCGCCACGCCCAGCACCGCGTCGCACGCCTTCACGCTGGCCAGCAGATGGCTCACCGGGCAAATCCCGCAGATGCGCGCGGTGATTTGCGGCATCTCGGCAAAGAAACGGCCCTCGCAGAATTTCTCGAACCCCCGGAACTCGACCACGTGGAACTGCGTGTCCGCTACGTTGCCCGCGGCGTCGAGCTGGATCGTGATCTTGGCGTGACCCTCAATGCGGGTGACGGGGTTGATCGTAATGGTCCTGGTGTTGGTCTCAGTCATAGCACAAATTTTTCTCGTTCCACTGCGGCATGCGGCCGGCGAGCAGTTCGGTGAGCACATACCAGATGGTGTCGGCATCGGGCGGGCAGCCGGGAATGTGGGCGTCCACTTTCACGAACTCCTGGATGGGACGCACCTTATTCAAGAGCCTGGGCACGGGTGGAGGCCCGGGGATGTCGCCGACCTGGGTGCTCTCGGTTTCGACAAAGCCGCGCGCCACGACGTCCTCGAGTTTGAATTGGTTGCGCAGGGCGGGGATGTTCCCCGTGATGGCGCAATCGCCCAGCGCGATGAGCACCTTGCAGCGGCTGCGCAGCGTGCGCAGCACGTGCTCCTGTTCCTCGTTGCAGACGGCGCCCTCGACAATGCCCACGTCCACGTTGGGAATCTCCTTCACGTCGGTAATCGGGCTGGCGGTGATGTCCACCAGTTTGACGAGTTCCACCAGCCGCTCGTCCAAATCTAAAAAGGACATGTGGCAGCCGGAACAGCCGCCCAGCCACACCGTCGCCACTTTGATTTTGGGTTTGTCGCTCATATTCGCCCTCACTTCAAAACCGCCTCCAGAATTTCCTGGTCCTGGCGCGCCTCGCCGCGCGGCGGCAACACGGCCTGCAACGGCAGTTCGCGTCCTTCAAAATTGGTGATGGTGCCCTTTTTCTCGCACCAGATGGCGGCCGGCAGCACGACTTTCGCGAGGCCGGTCAGCCGCGACTGGTAGGCCGCCTGCACGACGACGCAATCAATTTCCTCCAGCAGCGTCCGTACGTATTTCTCGTCCAGCAACCGCGCGCCGCCATCCGGCTCGTCGCTCGCGACGATATGCAGGAACTTCAGCGGTTTCGCGTCGAGCCACGGGCCGACTTCTTCGACCGGTTCGATGCCACCCGCGGCCAGCGTCAAGCTGTTAGGGCTGGTTGGCAGCGCAATCAACGCAGGCGCCGGGCCGGCCGTTTTCGCTTCAAAAATTTTGACGAGCCGTTCGAGCACGGCCACGCCGATGGGCGTCATGGCCTCCGGCCCGTAAACCAGCACGGGCCGCTTCGCGTCCTTCAGCACGTCCGCCACGCGGCCCCAGAATTTGCGTTCGAGACCGACGACATTGGCGCAGATGGTGGCGTACTGATCGAGGTCGCTCTTGCGGGTGTGGAAAATCAGCAGTTTCGCGCCGCGCAGCCGCACGGTGGTGCGGATTTTGGCAGCGACCACCCCTTGTGCGCGGCTGGGTTGCGCACCGAGCACGATGATGGCGTCGGCGTCGTGCAGCTTCGCCATGCTGTCCGGGCTGCGGTCACCTTCGGCGCACAGGGCGGCTTCGTCGCGGGCAACGAAGACCCCGATGCGCTCGAATTTCTTCAGCGTGGCAATGGTTTCGTTGTTCAAGCGCGGCGAGATGAGCACGGCCTTCCGGTCGGGTTTGGCTTTTTTGGCGGCCTGCCGCACGACCTCGAGGGCTTCGTCCCAGGTCGCCGGCTCCAGCGTGCCTTTGCGGCGGACCATCGGTTGGAGGATTCGCTGGCGCGGTTCGGCCCAGGTTTCGTAACGGCCGCGCACGCACAGGTGTCCCCGGCTGACCGGTGAATCGAAATCGCCGAAGACCTCGACGATGCGGTTTTCCTTCGTATAAACCAGCAGCCCGCAGCCGACGGGGCACTCGATACACGTGGTGCGAACGGTCTGGCAGGTGTTGAGCTTGCCACGGAACGCGGCGGCCTTGTCGAACAGCGCCCCGGTGGGACACGCCGCGACACACGCGCCGCAGCTCGTGCAGGAATCCGACGCACCGAACGTTACGCCGAGGTCCACGACCACGCGGTTGTTCGCGCCGCGATTGGAAATGTCGAGTGTGTGGGTGCCTTCCATTTCCTCGCAGGTGCGCACGCAACGGGTGCACAGGATGCAGCGGTTGTGGTCGAGGGCGAGGTATTTGCCCGATACGTCCACCGGCCACGCGGGATAAAGGTAGGGGATGCTGATGGCGTCAATGCCGTGGCGGTAGCCCTGGAGCTGGAGTTCGCAATCGCCCTTGTTCATCGGGCAAAACGGGCAGATGTGGTTGCGTTCGCTGAACAACAGTTCCAGCGTGCTGCGGCGCAGTTTCTGGAGCGATGCGCTGTTGGTGACGACCTGTTTGCCGTCCATGGCCGGGGTCGAGCACGCCGGCACCACCTTGGGGCTGCCGACGATCTCGACGATGCACATGCGGCACCCGCCCCACGGTGACAGATGTTTCAGGTAACAGAGCGTGGGAATGCTGATGCCGCTGGCCTGGGCGATCTGCAAAATTGTCTGCCCTTCCTGGCCTTCGCAGCGGCGGCCATCAATCGTCAACGTGATTTTTTTCGGTGCAATCATTTTTCCACCACAGGTTTCGTGGCCCGGGTTGAGGATGTCTCCAAAGCCGCCGGCGCGACCGACCGGGCGCGCGCGCCGTCGGAGGTCTTGAGCACCGCGTCGAATTTGCAGGCGTCAAAGCACGCGCCGCATTGAATGCAGGCGTCTTCCACGATGTAATATTTTTTCTGCCCGTCCCGCTTGAAGATGGTGTGGACCGGACAGCCGCGCGCGCACAGCGAGCAGCCGACGCACTTTTCCTCGTTGATGCGGAACTCCAGCAACTCGCGGCAAACGCGGGCGGGACAACGTTTCTCCACGACGTGCGCCAGGTATTCATCACGGAAATAGCGCAACGTGGTGAGCACCGGATTCGGCGCCGTCTGGCCCAGCCCGCACAGGCTGGCATCGCGGACAACCGTCGCCAGCGATTCGAGTTTTTCGATGTCTTCAAGTTCGGCCTCGCCGGTGCAAATCCGGTCCAGGATGTTGAGCATCTGACGCGTGCCGACGCGGCAGGGCGGGCATTTCCCGCACGACTCGTCGCAGCAGAAATCCATGAAAAACCGCGCCACGTCCACCATGCACGAATCCTCGTCCATCACCACCATGCCGCCCGAGCCCATGATCGAGCCGAGCTTTTGCAGCGACTCGTAGTCCACGCGTTCGTCCAGGTGTTGTTCGGGGATGACGCCGCCAGACGGCCCGCCGGTCTGCACGGCTTTGAACCGTTTGCCTTTGGGGACGCCGCCGCCGATGCCGAAGATGATTTCACGCAGCGTTGTGCCGTACGGCACTTCCGCCAGACCCGTGTTGCAGATTTTGCCCGCGAGCGCGAAGACTTTGGTGCCCTTCGCCTTTTCGGAGCCGAACGAGGCGTACCATTTCGCGCCCTTCAAAATGATCGGCTTGATGGTGGCCCAGGTCTCGACGTTGTTGATATTGGTCGGCTTGCCCCACAAACCGCGTTGCGCGGGGAACGGCGGACGCGGCATCGGCTGGCCGCGCCGGCCTTCGATGCTGCGCATCAGCGCGGTTTCCTCGCCGCAGACAAACGCACCCGCGCCGATGCGGATCTCAATGTCGAAATCGTATCCGGCATCGAACAGGTTCTTGCCGAGCAACCCATGCTTGTAAGCCTGGGCAATGGCGATGTTGAGGCGCTTGATGGCCAGCGGATATTCGGCGCGGATGTAGATGAACCCGCGGTTGGCGCCCATCGTATAAGCCCCGATGGCCATGCCTTCGAGCACACGGTGCGGGTCGCCTTCCAGCACGGCGCGGTTCATGAACGCGCCCGGGTCGCCTTCGTCGGCGTTGCAAATCACGTATTTCGGTGTGACGGACGCCTTTGCCATCAACTCCCACTTCACGCCGGTGGGGAACCCCGCGCCGCCGCGCCCGCGCAGGCCACTGGCTTTGATTTCGGCGATGACCTGTTCGGGCTTCATCGAGGTCAACACCTTGCCCAGCGCCGCATAACCGTCGCGGGCAATGTATTCCTCGATGTTTTCCGCGTCAATCAGGCCGCAATTCTCGAGGACAATTTTCTCCTGTTTGGCAAAGAAGCCGAAATCGCGCTGAGTGGTGACGACATCGGCGGTGACGTCGTCCTTTGGCAACAGTTTCGTATAGAGGCGGCCCTTGATGAAGTGCTCCTCGACGAGCTTGGGCACGTCCAAGGCCGTGACCCGCTGATAAAACGTGCCTTCCGGATGGACCAGCATCACCGGGCCGAGGTCGCACGGCCCCATGCAGCCCGTTTCGACGATTTTAACTTCCTCGTCGAGGCCGCGCTTCTTCAGCTCGGCAGCCAGAACCTCCTTCAGCGCGTTGCCGCCGGAACTGATGCAGCCGGCGCCGGCGCAAACCAATATGTGGGCGCGAATCATTGTTAATCACTCCGGTTTCTTTTCCTTGCCGACGGCCAGGTTGTCCACCTTTTTGCCCTTTTCGAGGTGCTCGGCGACAATCCTTTTTGCCTTCTCGGCGTCGAGGTGGGCGTAGGTGGTTTTCTCCCCGCTGGCTTCTTCGATGCGCACGACGGGTTCGACGTCCTCCAGGCCAACCTCGCCGGTCACCCGCACTTCGACGTCCTCCAGCCCGCGTTTCTCGATCTCGTCGAGCATGGTCTTCATGACTTCACGCGCGCCGGCGGCGATGCCGCTGGTGCCCATGCTGACGACGACGCGGTATTTCTTGCTGCCTTCACGCAAGGCAACCTGCCGCTGTGCTTTCTCTTTTAACTTTTTGAGTTCTTCCAGGTTCATAATTAGTTTTCTCCTCGCCGCTCCAAATTCGTTCGGGGCGGCTTGCGACTTTTTTTTTCGCCGGTTCTTTGGAACTGAAATGGAAATGCTCCGTGTCGGTCAAATAATGGAGCTGCACGTCCACCGCCGGGTTGGTGGCGCACAAGGCCAGGATTGTCGCATTCAGGTCGCCCAACGGCGGTCGATCCACGTGCGACAATTTCATCGAGACCGTGACGGTCGTACCCATGCCCGGTGTGGAACGAACATCAAATTCCCCGCCACACATCTCCGCCGTCTGGCGCAGCAGGGCCAGGCCCAGGCCGATGTCCTTTTTGCGGCTGCGTTTGGTGGTGGCCAGGTCTGCCAACACACGCTCGAGCGTGTCCGCATCCATGCCACGGCCATTGTCCTGAATGCGGATGCTCAACATGTCCCGTTGGGCGTGCTCGCTAATCATGATCTGTACGATGCGCGCCTTCGCGGCGATCGAGTTCATCGCGATATCCAGGATGTGCAATGACAGTTCTTCAAACATACTTCTTCAAATCCTTCTGGCAGAGGCGCGGGATTTTGTCCGGCGACAGCTTGCCGTAAACGTCGTCACCAATGGCAATCGCCGGGGCCAGCGCGCAGGCGCCGATGCAGCGTGCGCAATTCAGGCTGAACAGGTTGTCCTTGGTGGTCTCGCCTTCCTTGATGCCGAGCTGCAGTTCGAGGCGCTCCAGGATCGTTTTCGAACCACGCACGTGGCAGGACGTGCCGGTGCAAACGAGAATCTGGTGTTTGCCCCGCGGCACCATGGTGAAAAGATGGTAAAACGTGACCACGCCGTAAACCTGCGACAGCGGCATCTTGAGCGCCGTGGCGACGTATCGCAGCACGTCGGCGCTGAGGTAGCCAAAGAGGTGCTGCGCGGCATGCAATACCTGGATCAGCGCCGTCGGCTCGTGGTTATAGTGCGCGAGGGTCTGGTCGAGCGACGCGAAGCGGATGTCCCCGCTCGGGTGCGTCGTCATGGCTGGCGCGATGGTTTGTAATTCACTCATCGGAGTCCTGCCTTCCACAGTTTGCCGGCGGTTTCGTAGGTGGTCAGGGGCGTGCTCAACAGCATAATGCCCTTCTCAGCGGCTTCGGCGATGATGGCCGGCTGGGGTTTGCGGCCGCAGGTGAACAACACGGCGGTGATGTCCTTCATCGAAGCGACCGACACGACGTTGCGATGGGTATGGATGGTGACCCACAACACGCCGGGCTGCGCATTCGCGAGCACATCGCTGAGCAGGTCGGAAATGTAGCAGCCGCTCAGATCGACCTCGGCGAGGTCGGTCAACGGACGCGCCTCGACAACGGTCAAGAGTGACGGAAGTTTGGTGGCTGATTTCAGTTTCATAAAGTGGTGCCCGCTTTCTGCAGCAATACTGCCGCCTGCAACCGCGTGCCGCCGCCCAGTTCCGACTGGATGGCGAACTCGTCGGCGCAACGTTTGATGTTGGGCAGACCCATGCCCGCGCCGAAACCGAGTTCCCGCGCCAGGGGACCCGCCGTGGACCAGCCTTCCTGCATGGCCAGATCAACGTTTTCAATGCCGGGACCGCTGTCCACGGCCTTGATGCGGACTTTGTTGGAATCAATGGAAGTGGTGATGCGGCCGCCGAGCGAGTGGATGATGATGTTGGTCTCCGCTTCGTAGGCGATGATGGCGGCCCGCCGGAGAATTTCGGGAGCGATGCCCCGGGCGCGAAGAACTTCACGCATGCGCTGGGAAAGCTTGCCCGCGCTCTCGAAATCGCCCGACTTCACGTCCGTGTTGATGACGATGCGGTGTGCCTTTTCATCCGCGGCGCGCGTGGCGACCAGCGCGGCTTCCTTGGCCACGGCTTCCTCAGCGCGGCGTTCCAGATGATGCATCAGGCAAACGGTGATGTCGCCGCGGGTGATGACGCCCACCAGCCGGTTGTTGGCGTCCAGGACCGGGAAGCGGCCATACCCGTGCCGGTCGAATTCCGCCACGGCGCGGACGAGGGAGAAATGATCACGCAAGGTCACGATTTTGCGGCTCATCCACTGTTCCACCGACTCGTTGATGTGGCCTCCGTCCAGAGCGTTGATGATGTCTTCGATGCTGACAATCCCCACCAGCACGTCATTGGCCAGGATCGGCACGCCGGAGATGCGGTGGGCCTTCATCAGGTGTTGAATCGAGCGCAGGGAATCGGTCGCAGTGGCGGTGATGGGCGGGCTGGTCATCGCGTCGCTCACGCGCAGTTCAAAAACCAGCATTTGGGCGAAGGAAACCTGCCGCTTCTCACCCGTGGTCGGGGCCCTCTCGACTGCGGGCGCGGGCGTTATTGGTTCTACAGGAGTGCCTGTCTTCAAAGTCCTTTCCGGCGCGACGACCGGCCTGCGTGCCGCCCCATTCAGTTGCGCGCGCACGCTTTTAGAGCGCTTGTGGCCGTTGGCACGCTGCTCCACCCTGGCCGCAGTTTTCCTTTTTTCGACTGGGACGGCGATTGACATAACTTTAACCGCCACAACTTAGTGGCAGCAACAGGGGGTCTCTCCACGCAATTTGGTTTACACTGGACATATTTTGCGTGACCAGGCCGGATAAGAAAATTTGTTCAGCCGGGACGGCATCATGATTATTTATGCTGTCCAAAAGCGTTCCTCAATCCCGGCTCGGCAGAGTGGTGCTCCGTCACTTTGGCGCTAAATAAAATCTGATAGCGCCGGCGGAATAATTCACGGTTGGCAGCTTTGCTCATTTTGTTCGCGGTAACGCAATCTACATGTTGAATATTTCAGAAATATTTCTTGGCAATTCCTAGCGAAGGGCGTAGAACCGAATCGTTACAAAAAGTTCCAAAACGAATGTAGAAAGAGAATTAAAATGAAAACCATGGGGGTGGTATCGGTGGCTGGCGTGGTGTTGGTTTGGGCGGCGGGAATATTCTTCGGTTCAACTTCCATTTCGCGGGCGCAAATGCAGATGCAGTTTTTCCAAGCTCAGACGCAAGCGCAGGTGAACGCGGAGTTGGGCGCAATGATGGGCATGTCTGATGAAATGAGTCCCATGGATGCGGGAATGAATGGGCTGTTGACGGTGGATTATGGCACGAGCCTCTGGCTGGAAATCACAAACGTCTCAAACGGCTTGGTGTATCTGAATCTGCACAATGCGACGAATCAGGTTTATGCCATCTGGAGCACAACCGATCTGTTGGCGAACTGGCAGGTGGAAACGGAAGTGTGGCCGACGAATCAGGACGTGATGCCTTTTACGGTGCCGATGTTGGAGCGGCAGAACCTGTTTCTGCGGGCGGAGGACTGGACGGGCGTTGACAGCAATGGCGATGGCATCCCTGATTGGTGGATATGGCTGTATTTCGGCAATCTGAATGAAACGGCCACAAATCTGGACAGTTATGGCAACACGCTCCTGTATGATTACTCGAACGGTCTTGACCCGAATGTCATC
>JBEKJN010000016.1:0-21124 GCA_050011235.1 Verrucomicrobiota bacterium
TGGTTCTGCCCAGGTTGTCAGCGGCACATCCCGAGCTGTTGCTGCTGGCCGGAATGTTTCATCAGTACTAGGCCAAGGCCGGGCAATTCGGAAGCGCGAGTTGAATCATCACGACGTGAACTTCAGCATCGGCGACGACCTGCTGCCCCGGCTTGATTGCCAGCTCCAATTAACCCACTCTGCTTGAAAACTGAGGCGGCGCTGGTCGCGGGCGCTTTGCTTGAATTCAATGGCGCGTTTCGGGATGCAACAGGGCAGACAAAACCACTTTCGCCGGGAAATTTCTGCTGCAAAAAAAGCTCGCCAGTGGATTCAGAAAAGTGCAGAAATTGCTGCGACATGAGCGCCAATGATTCAATTGCCAGGACGGCCGCAGAAAAAGTCATGGCCGCGAAGAAACACGCGTCGGGCTGGCAGATTCGCTGCCTGAAATGCGGCTACGCCGAACCGTGTGGCAAACACGGCACCCGGCCCAAGGCCGCTGAACGGTCATATATTTTCGGTCGCTGCCCGAAGTGCAAGCGCATCCGCTTCCGTGTCATCGAAAAAGTTCCGACTGGGCCATTCTGAGCGGGGAGGGACTGGCGCAGTGACCGGTCTCTGGCCGAAACAAATCGAGCCATAGGCTCGACAGTACAACTCGTCTGATCCCGCGGCACGGCACCCTGCCAGAAATATTCTGCATGATTCTTGAATCCTCAGCGCCTTGGCGTCTTCCGCCTTCACCACGTTTCGGCGTGACAAGCGGCGGTTAAAACCCCCGCAAGAAAAAACTCGCCGAAAATTGGAATAGCGTGGCAGCTTGTGTTAAAATTCTTTCCTGAATGAAAACACAAGTTCTCGGAAATTCGGACATGGCCATCACCCCCATCGGCTTCGGGGCGTGGGCCATTGGCGGCGATTGGGAATTCGGCTGGGGCGCGCAGGACGACACCCAGTCCATCGCGGCCATTCATCGCGCGCTCGAACTCGGCATGAACTGGATTGACACCGCCGCCATTTACGGGCTGGGCCATTCGGAGGAGGTCGTCGCCCGCGCGTTGCGCGAATGGAAGGGGCGGCGGCCTTACGTCTTCACCAAATGCGGCATGATTTGGAACGACCAGGGCAAGATAGATTATTCGCTGCGCAACGAATCTGTCCGGCGCGAATGCGAAGCGAGCCTGCGCCGGCTCAAGACGGACGTGATTGATCTCTGCCAGATTCACTGGACGGCGGACGATTTGAACGAGACGGTCGAAGGCTGGACAACACTCGCCGCCCTGCAAAAGGAAGGCAAGGTGCGCTGGATTGGCGTGTCGAATGCCAGTGTCGAAGAGATGCAAAAGTTGCAAGCCATCGCGCGCATCACATCGTTGCAACCGCCGTATTCACTCATCCGGCGCGACGTGGAATCGGCGCAATTGCCTTGGTGTCAGCGCGAAAAGGTCGGCGTGATTGTTTATTCGCCGATGGCTTCCGGCCTGCTCACCGGCGCGATGACGCGTGAACGCATCGCCTCACTGCCCAAAAATGATTGGCGGAACCGGAACGAACAATTCAAGGAACCAAAATTGTCCGGGAACCTCAAGCTGGTCGAACGGCTGCGGGCCGTGGGCGCCCGGCATGGCCGTTCGCCCGGCGAAGTGGCCATCGCCTGGACGTTGCGCCTTCCGGCGGTGACGGCTGCGATTGTCGGCGCGCGAAATGCGAAGCAGGTGGACGGTATCATCGGCGCGATGGATTTCCGGCTCACGCCGCAGGAAATTGCGGAAGTGGAAGGCAAATAAAAATTAATTTGCGGGTTGGGAAAGGGGCGGGTGTTGACACGAAGGCACAGATGGCAGGGTACGGCTGTGCGCGTTAAACGTAATGACACTTGGAGCAGCCAAGTCAAATCGCAAGGCGACGGAGGGGGCGCATTCAACCGTCATCCGACTCCACGTTTTCCAGTTCGAGCTTGAGCGCGTGCAGCGACAGGTTGATGTCACAGATGAACGCGATCAGCGACAGAAGCAGCGACGCCATGCACGCGATGAAGATGATGCTGACCAGAATTGCCTGTTCGGAGTGCAGCAACGCCGTTACAAACAGCGCGATGATGAGCGCCGATGCCAGCAACGCGCTGAGCGCGGCCAGCGTGATGCTCAAACGGATCATCCGCGCGCGCCGGTAAATGATGGCGACCTGCGCCAGGATCTGCTGGCGATCCTGCTCGGTGCGCTTCGGCAGTTCGCCCTTCAGTTGCCGGGCGCGGTCAATGGTGCGACCTAGCCGGTTGGTCATCGTCAGCAGCAGCAAGCCAATGCCGGAAATGAGGATCACCGGCCCGATGGCCACCTGCAGCACTGGAACAATTTCATTGAGCGGAGTTATCGGCATGGTTCAGTTAATCAAAGGCCGAGTGTAACCGAAATCCAAGGCTTGGGGCAAGAATGCGCGAAGAGCGGGAGTGGGTCAGTTTGATGAAACAGGGTGAGTAGATGGAGATGAAATCACTAATTCCTAAATCCGAATGACTAAAGAATTCCCAATGACCAATCCTGAATCCCCGGACGCGGGAAATTATGTTGTCATTCGGGCTTCGTTATTCTTTAGGCATTAAGGTTTAGTCATTCGTCATTCCATGGAGATGCGCCTTTCACGGGGACACCACCGGTTATATTTACAACTTCACCCACCTGCCTTTTTGGGAGGATTCCTCGACCGCCGCCAGCACACGCTGGGTTTTCAAACCGTCCTCGAATGTTGGGTGAACCGGTTTGCCTTCGACGCAGGCGTTCACAAAATCGGCAACCACGTGAATGAACGTGTGTTCGTAACCGATACCGTGTCCCGGCGGCCACCAGTGGCCGACGTACGGTTGCACGCCATCGCGTTCCGTTACCAGAATGTCGCGAAACCCGCGTCGGTCCTTGGGGTCGTCGCTATTGTAAAATTTCAGCCGGTTCATGTCCTCGAAATCAAAATAGATCGATCCTTTGCGGCCGTTGATTTCGATGGCGATGTGATTTTTGCGACCCGACGCGTAGCGGGTCGCTTCGAGATTTGCCAGCACGCCGTTTTCCATCCGCCCGATGAAAAGCGCGGAGTCCGGCACGGTGACCTTGCCCATTCTTCGCGCGCCCCTGGCCAGTGCATCCGCCAGCGGGCGTTCCGGCACAAATGTGTTCAGCAACCCGCAGACCTCCTTGAATTCACCGACGAGATACCGCCCGAGGTCAATGATGTGCGAGTTGATGTCGCTGTGCACCCCGCTGCCGCTGGTCTCCTTTTGCAGACGCCAGTCGAGTGGGAACTCCGGGTCGGCCAGCCGGTCCTGCGCGTAACGCGCGTGAAAATGGTAAATCCGCCCCAGCGCGCCTTCACTAATTATCCGCTTCGCCAGCGCAATCGCCGGGATGCGCCGGTAATTGTGGCAGACCATGTGGACGACCTTTGCCTTTTGCGCGGCCGCGACCATCGCCTCGGCTTGTTTGACGTTCATCGCGAGCGGCTTTTCGCACAAAACATGTTTCCCGTTTTTCGCCGCGGCCACCGCCATCTCCGCGTGGCAATTCGTCGGCGTGACGATGTCCACAATGTCAATCAGCGGTGACTCGACGATTTCGTGCCAGTCGGTGGTGGCGTGCTGCCAGCCGAGTTGGGCGCGTGCCACCTGCACCCCGGAGGTGTTGCGTCCGCAAAGGGTGTGCAGCTCGAGATTGGCCTTGAGGGGGAAAAATCGCGGCGCCTGCCGCCAGGCATTCGAATGCGCCCTGCCCATGAAGCGGTAGCCGATCAGCCCGACGCGCAAGGTTTTGGCCATAAAACTTGGGGTTGAACTGGATGTGCCTGTCTTTATAGTGAGCCTTGACAACCAAGTCAACGGACAACCGTTCAAACAAAAATATGCCATTTACCGCCGCAGAAATCGCAAAACACGTTGGTGGCGAGGTAGTTGGCGACCCAAATGCCATCCTGAAACACTTTGCGCCCGCCGAATCCGCGCAGACCGGCGATTTGACGTTCGCCGAAAACGAGGATTACTTCGCCCGCGCCGAACAAAGCGCCGCCACCGCCGTCATCGCGGATGAACGGTTCAAATCCACGCGCAAAATTTTAATCCGCGTGCCGAACGCGCGCATCGCCTTCGCCAAGGTCATGGCCCTGTTTTTCCCGGAACGTTCTTACGCCGCCGGCATCCATCCCACGGCGGTCGTCGCTGCGTCCGCGCAAATTGACACGAGCGCGCACATCGGACCGCATTGCGTCGTTGGCGAGCGCGTGAAAATCGGCGCACGATCGGTTCTGCAGGCCGGCGATGTCGTCGGCGACGATTCCAAGCTCGACGAGGACGTGAACCTGTTCCCGAACGTGACGGTTTATCCGCACACGGAAATCGGCGCGCGCGTGCGTATCCATGCCGGCACGGTGGTCGGCTCCGACGGTTTCGGTTACGTGCAGGACGGCGGCGTCCATCGCAAGGTGCCGCAGATCGGCAACGTCATCATTGGCGACGACGTGGAGATCGGCGCGAACGTGACGATTGATCGCGGCGCGCTCGGCCCCACCGTCATCGGCAAAGGCACGAAGATTGATAACCTCGTCCAGATCGCGCACAACGTGGAGATCGGCGAGCATAGCATTGTTATCGCGCAAGTCGGCATTTCCGGCAGCACCAAACTGGGCAAATACGTAATTCTCGCCGGGCAGGTCGGCATCGCCGGACATTTGAAGATCGGCAATCGCGTCACCGTCACCGCCAAGTCGGGTTTGATGAACGACATTCCTGACGGCGAAAAATGGATGGGAATTCCCGCGCAACCGGACAGGCAGACCAAACGCCAGATGATCGCCATTCAACATCTGCCCGAATTGCTCAAGCGCGTCGCGGAGTTGGAAAGGCAAGCCGGCACAAAAACGAAACGAGGAGGAGATAGATAGGTTGCCAGCGCACCATCAACCGGCTCATTTTAACCCCATGACCCAGCCAGCCACTCTCTTACTTTCCTATCTGACCGTCCTTATAAATTTTTGCACATGAAGCCGTTCGTTATCCCAATCATATTGTGGAGTTACATTCTGTCGGCCACCTTTGCCAAAGGATTTTGGGGTGCCGTGTACGGCAAGCTGGTTACCGCTCTCGATTTGAGTCCAAACCAAGGATGGATTCTTCCAATTGGGTTCAACGTCCTGGTAGCGTGCATTGGAGTTCCACAGGTTGTAACGTTTATCACTTCACTGCGGCGGCGCGAGGCGATACCTGTATCGCGTCACATCGCTTCTGCTCTCTGCATCGGAGCGATGTGTCTATCACTAGCTGCTTCGTTCTTGTACGCGGTGCGGACACATCAGCAGCTTGAGGCGGCAGCTACAGAGTTGATGGGCGGAAGCGAGCAAGATGTATTTGCAGCAGGAGAAATTGTCCATGGCTTTTACTCGAACAAGCTAGTTGGCGTTGGCATGGAGTTGCCTAAAGACTGGCATCCAATGACACTGAACTTCACGCGTCGAGCGAAGCTGTCAGGCGCTTACACTGTCGCTGGCAATGATGAGCAATGGGCGGAGGAGTTGGCAGTAACGCCGCCCGGCACCTACGCTCTTCTCGACATTCGCCGATATCCGAATACTTACACTGGTTTCAATCCGTCATTGGTCGTCAGGGCTTATGACAAGCAGATGGTTGCAGCATCCGGGATCAATACTTTGGAGGTTTATGCGAATGGTTTTGCTGCCGTGCGCGAACCATATCATGTCCTCAGCGGCCCTATGAGAAAACGATTCGGGACTGAGCTCGGCTATTACGTCCAAGTCGAATGTCGTTCGCCTGGAGCAACAATCCAGCAACACGTTTACGTCACCGAGACAGACACACTTTATGTTGTCTTGGTTGCGTCGGCTATAGAAGAGATCGACTCGGCTACCATGCAGAGCGCCATCGCAACCCTTCGAGTCAATAAAAAGACGCCAGGGCCGTAACAATTCTTGTTGCATTTCACGCAGACTTACGCCCCCGATTTGTCTCCGTCACGGAGCGACGGGTGAGGCAAACCGCGCGCCCGCCACAAGTAATAAATCGCCGGATAAACCACCAGCACGCTGATGGTGGAGGTGATCACACCGCCCACCATCGGGGCGGCGATGCGTTTCATCACGTCCGCGCCGGTGCCGTGACTCCACAAAATCGGCGCGAGACCGGCGATGATGACGCAGGCGGTCATGATTTTCGGGCGCAGCCGTTTCACCGCGCCGTGATAAATCGCGTCGCGCAAATCGGTCAGGTTGCGCATCAAACCATTTTGCTTCCATTCGTCGTAGGCGAGGTCGAGGTAGAGCAGCATGATGACACCGGTTTCGGCGTCCAGCCCCGCGAGCGCGATGATGCCGACCCAGACGGCCACGCTCAAATTGTAGTGCAGCAGATACAGCGTCCAGAACGCGCCGACGAGCGAGAAGGGTACGGCCAGCAGCACGATGGCGGTTTTGAGCAGCGAGCGCGTGTTCAAATAAATGATGAGCGAAATGATGAGCAACGTGAGCGGCACGACCATGAGCAGGCGTTGTTTGGCATGCAGCATGTATTCATATTGGCCGCTCCAGAACAGGTTGTAACCGGGCGGCAGCTTGATCTGGCCGGCGGCGATGGCGTTGTTCACCGCGTGCATGGCGTTCTGGACGTAAGTGCCCACGTCAATGTCGCGGATGTCCACATACACCCAGTCGTTGGGCACGGCACCCTCGGTTTTGATGTCCATCGGGCCGTCCACCACCTTGATGGTGGCGAGTTCGCCCAGGGGAATCTGCGCGCCGGTCGGCGTGGGCACGACGATGTCGCGCTTGAGCGAATCCAAATCGGAACGAAAATCGCGGTCGTAGCGGAGGTTCACCGTGTAGCGCTGCAAGCCTTCAACGGTCGTCGTGAGCGGCATGCCGCCGAGCGCAACGGACAATACGTCCTGCACGTCGCCGATGGTCAGGCCGTAACGCGCGATGGCGTCACGATCAATTTCAAATTCGATATAACGCCCGCCGGTGATGCGTTCGGCAAAGGCGCTGGCGGTGCCGGGCACCTGGCGGACGACAGCCTCGACCTCGGTACCGATGTGTTCGAGCACGGCCAGGTCAGGTCCGGCAATCTTGATGCCGACGGGCGTCTTGATGCCGGTGGAAAGCATGTCAATGCGCGTCTTGATGGGCATCGTCCAGGCGTTGTTGAGGCCGGGAATTTGCACGGCATTGTTCATTGCCGTCACCAATTCATCCGGTGTGCGGCGGCGGTGCGCGATGATTTTGCCGTTGTCATCCGTGATGTCCACGGTGGGCCATTCCGGCTCCGGCTTGAGGCGGATGGTGGTTTCAATCATGTCCATCGGCGCGGGGTCGGTGGCGGTCTCGGCACGACCGGCCTTGCCAAAGACGGTTTCCACCTCGGGAAACGATTTGATGATGCGGTCGGTGACTTGAATCAGCTCGCGCGCCTTGGTCGGGGAAATGCCCGGAAACGTCGTGGGCATGTAAAGCAGGTCACCCTCGTAAAGGGGCGGCATGAATTCCGAGCCGATGTTCTGATACGGAAATATTTTGCCAACGGAAAAGGCCAGCTCCTGCACCCGGCCCGACGGCAGCACATGCGCCACCAGCGAGTTCCACGGGAAAAACACCCAGCCGACAAAAAGGCCGCCGCCCACCACCACCAGCCAGCGATACCGGATGGCCAGGTCCACGACCGGTTGGTAAAGCCAGATCAGGAAACGGTTGATTGGATTTTTTTCCTCCTTCGGAATTTTTCCGCGGATGAACCAGCCCATCAGCACCGGCGCGAGCGTGATGGACAGCAGTGCAGCGGCAGCCATGGAGTAGGTCTTGGTGAACGCCAGCGGTTTGAACATGCGCCCCTCCTGTTCCTGCAACGTGAACACCGGCAGAAACGAAACGGTGATGACCAGCAGCGAATAAAACAGGGCCGGCCCCACCTCGATGGCGGCGTCGCGGATGATTTCCCAATGCGGCTTTTTGCCCTGCTTGCGTTCGAGATGCTTGTGGGCGTTTTCGATCATGATGATGACCGCGTCCACCATCGCGCCGATGGCAATGGCGATGCCGCCGAGCGACATGATGTTCGAGCTGATGCCCTGCTCAAACATGACGAGGAATGAAATCAGCACCGCGACCGGCAAAATAATGATCGCCACCAGCGCGCTCCGCAGGTGCAGCAGAAAGGCGAGGCACACGAGCGCGACGACAATGCTTTCTTCAAGCAGCTTCTCTTCGAGCGTCGCCACCGCGCGGTCAATCAATGCCGTGCGGTCATAGGTGATTGTGACCTTCACGTCCGGTGGCAGTGCCTTCATTGCCTGGTCCAGCCGTTGTTTCGCATCCTGAATCACCTTGTAGGCATTCGCGCCGTAACGCACGACGACGATGCCGCCGACGGTTTCGCCGTCGCCATTCAGATCAGCGATGCCGCGGCGCATGTCCGGGCCGAATTGGATGTTCGCCACGTCGCGCAACAGGACGGGCACGCCGTTTTCACCGACGCCCACGGCGACTTTTTTCAGGTCGTCGAGGTTTTCGATGTAACCCTTGACGCGCAGGATGAATTCGCGCTCGGAAAGTTCGAGCGAACGTCCGCCGACTTCGCCGTTGCTCCGTTCGATGGCCCGGCTCACGTCGTTCAGCGAAAGGTTGTAGGCGCGCAGTTTCGTCGGGTCCACCGTCACCTGGTATTGCTTCACGAAACCGCCGACGGACGCGACTTCCGAAACGCCCGGCACGGCGGTGAGTTGATATTTCAAATACCAGTCCTGGATCGAACGCAAGTCGGCGAGGTTGCGGTTCGTGGAATTGATGGAATACATGAACGCCCAGCCGACGCCGCTGGCGTCCGGGCCGAGCGTCGGTGTGACGCCCTTGGGCAATTGCCCACTGATGCTGCTCAGGTATTCCAGCACCCGGCTCCGCGCCCAGTACGGATCGGTGCCGTCGTCAAAAATGACATAGACGAACGAGTAGCCGTAGAACGAGTAACCCCGCACCACTTTCGCGCGCGGCACGGAAAGCATCTTGGTCGTGATGGGATACGTGACCTGGTCCTCGATGATGTTCGGCGCCTGGCCTTCCCACGGCGTGTAAATGATGACCTGCGTGTCCGAAAGGTCGGGGATGGCGTCGAGCGGGATGTTGCGTACCGCGTAAATGCCGCCAAGCACCAGCGCCACCGTCGCCAGCATGACGACGAACTTGTTCTTGAGCGAAAAATCTATGACGCGTTGGAGCATACTTTTTATTGTTTCCCGCGGTTATGGGGAACAGAGCGCAGACAGCCTGGTCCGCGAGTCCGTAATGGAATGACGAATGACGAAGCCCTAACGACTAAAGAATGACAAAGCTCGAATGACAAAAGCCATCCAGCAGTGCGACTGTTTTTTTCGGAATTGATCATTGATTTTCCAAGTCATGGTTTTGTGATCCATTGGCGCGGACATCAATATGGTTTGTTGGGGCTTCCATCACCGGAATTAATGTCATGCCGCAGATCGGACACTTGCCCGGTTTGTCTTCGTGAATGTAACTGTGCTCCGGCATCGGACAGGTGTAGTAAAGCACCTTGCCGCCGGGCTGAAGCTGTTTGAGTTCAGCCGGTGTCACCGGCACGAGTGTCATGCCACAAATGGGGCATTTGCCCGGATGATCATAGGTGATGGAAACATGCTCCGGCATCGGGCAGACATAGACCACACCTTCCTTTTCGGCGTTGGTGGATGAAGCTTGTTCCGTTTCATTCGTGCCGGCGGCGGATGACGACTTCGCTGCAGCGTTTGCCGGTCCGCGCATTTTTTCAATCGCCTCGCGCAACTGGCTTTCTGAATCGAGCATGAACTGCCCGGATGTCACCACGCGTTCGCCTTCCTGCAAGCCGCTGATGACTTCGTACATGTCATGTTCGGCTTCCGGGCCAAGCACGACCGTGCGTGAGTCAAATTTGCCGCCGGGCAACGCAACGAACACCGTGTTTTTCTCGCCGCTGCGCAGCACCGCCGAATCCGGCACCAGCAGCGCGGAGGGTTCCAGTTCGGACGCGATTTGCACGGAAACGAACATGCCGGGTTTGAGGAAATAACCGGGGTTTTCAAACTCCAGCCGCACGCGCGCCGTGCGCGTTTTTTCGTCCACGCTCGGATAAACGTAGGTGACGCGTCCGCGAAACTCGCGATCGGGCAACGACGAAAGTTTGACCGTCGCCTCCTGGCCGAGTTGGACGTAAGGCAAATCCTGCTCGTAAATCTGCGCGAAGACCCAGACGACACCGAGGTCGGCCAGCCGGTAAAGCTTCATGCCCGCGTCCACCATCTGGCCTTGCACGATGTTTTTTTCGATCACGAAGCCGTCCATCGGCGCGACCATCGACAGCGTCTTGAACGCCGTGCGGGATTTTTCCAGTTCCGCAATCTGCGCGTCCTGCACGTCGAAAAATTTTAGGTCGCGCACCGCCGTCTGGCGCTGCCCCACCGCGCCTCTGGTCTTGTTGAAACTGTTCGTAACCGTCCGCAAAAATTCCACCTCCGCGCTGTAAAGTTCCGGCGAATAAACCTCGAACAACGGTTCGCCGCGATGCACGAGCTGGCCGGTGGCGTCCACGTCCAGTTTTTCAATCCAGCCCTTGAACTTCGTCGTCACGTCCGCCAGCGCCGTTTCGTTGTAATCAATCGTGCCGACCGTGCGGAGAATCCGGCGCAGCGGGCCGCGGGTGATTTCCATCGTCTGGAGGTTCATCATCTGGATCGTCGCCGGGTCAATGGCGATGGCGGACGATCCCGCGGCTGCCTGGTTTTCATACACCGGCACCATGTCCATGCCCATGCTGTCCTTGGCCGGCACCGGGCTGGTCTCGCCCGGCTTCATCGTGGATTTGTAATAAACGACTTTGTGGGCACCGGCCGGAACAGCGCTGGCCGTCTTGTGGACCGGTTCGAGTTTCATGCCGCAAATCGGGCAGTTGCCCGGATGATCCTGGATGATCCACGGGTGCATCCCGCAGGTGTAGAGTGTTTTCTCCGATGAAGCAGCCGTGGCGCCGGACGCTTCCGGCTGGCGCGAGCAACCGGCGATGAACGCGCCCAAGCCAATCGCTGCGACCAGCAGAATCCCGGCGAGAATCAGTTTCAATTTCGAGTTCATAAAATATTCCAGTAAATCAACGGTGAGGGGCATTCGACAAAACCGGCGCGCCCGGCGGTGGCACGCCGGCGCCCGGCCAGGGCAAATACGCCAACGCCAGCCAGCGCGGTCAATAAAATGACTTTCGGCCTCATGATTCATCCCGCGTTAATGACACCCGCCGGATGAGCAGCAGCCCGGCATTTTCACCGGCACCGTGTTGGTACGCGCTGCGGCCGGTGGAGTATTTGTGCCGACGCCGGCCTTGTTATCATAAACCGGCACCAAACTCATGCCGCAAATCGGGCAGTCTCCCGGCTTGTTGGATTTGACCGACGGGTGCATGGGACAGGTGTAGTAAAGGATTTTGCGGCCGGCGACCGTCATGTCCGCCGCCCACAGGCGATGCGGCGCGAACCACAGGACGCCTGCGCCGATGACAGTGGTCAGCGCGATGAGCAAAAAGGCATTTGTTTTCATAAATTTTCAGTTGTCTTCAGTTTCGGTTGCCGCTGTTTGTGCGCAGACGGGCCATTTCAGACAGTTCACGGGCACAAAATTCCGTGGAGCAGACGAAGCCTGCAGTGTCCGGCTAAGGGCACACTACGGGCGTGGAAGCGGAAAAATCAGATAAGCCGGGCGCAATCCCGCGCGTAAAGTGGCGCGGCATTTGCCGTCAACAATGAAGATACGGAAGTGGAAAACCCAGACGCCGGTGTGTCCGGCAAAGTCCAGGCCAGCGCAGCCGGCGCGAGGGTCAAAAGCTGACTTTGGGACGGAGCCGGAACCGGAGCCGCCGGGACAGTCTGTGACTGGGGTGAAGATGGCGCGGCGCAGCATGCCTTGCTGCAATGGCAGGAGACATGTGCGACGCGCCCGACACCGGCCGCCGGCGCTTGCGCGGGGACGATAGGCGTCCACGCCAGCAACAGGCTGCAAACAATGGCCAACGTCGTTTTCACGTCTTTAATTTCATCCACCCGCCTCAGGAAAGCTAAACGGTTTTTGACTTATTCCTGTCAGTTTTTGGCTTTCTTGTCGGCCGCGCGAATTTTCGCGACATATTTGGCCGGGTCTTTATTAAAATCTTTTTCGCAGCCCGAACAGCACAGTTTGATCTCCTGGCCCTGGTACACAAAAACGTAAGGTTTGCCCATTTCACCCAGCTTGTCGCCGGACACGGGGCAGATCGTCAACAGATCCGGTTTGGGTTTGGCGGGAGCAACTGAATTCGTGTCGTCCGCCAGGCCGGCAAACGGTGAGGCAAGGAACGGAACGGCCAGCGCAACGGCCACAAGCATTTTCAATTTCTTCATAATTAATGTCTAATATAACGACCCTTATTATACACCAGTCGTCAAAAATTCCCTCAAAAATCTTTTTTGCGTGGTTTCCAGCCCGCCGGGGTATGAGGAATACAACCAAACGGCGGCGCAATGAAGCGCCTCCAAAAGCGAAAAGAAAATTAAAATGAAAACACGAAATATCCTCCTCTCCATCGGCGTGGCCACTCTGACCGCGATAACCATCAACGCCGCTGCTGGCGACACCGCGCTTTCTCCGCGCGCTGCGGCCAACCAAATCAAGACCGTTCCCGGGACCACCGTGGCCCAGGCCGCACCGGCGACGGCAATTGCCTTGTCGCCGCGCGCCGCCGCCAGTCAAACCCAAACAGTCTCCAGTGTGGCGAATGACGTTAATCCCACCCTGCAATGCCGTAACATGACGGCCAGCCCGAAGGCCATAGTGGCGTGTCAGGCGAATTCCGCAATGCCGGGTTGCAAAACCACCGTGGCAGCAAGCGCCACGCCTTAATTTTTGACCGGGTTGTCTTGGCACAACGAAAACAGTAGATTACGGGCGGCGGACGAAAATCTCCGCCGCCCCAAATCCGATGAACAAAGAAAATCTCAATCCTGACGACGCCCGGCTCGGTGCGCTCCTGCGCGCGTCGCGCCCGTCGCCGTCGTTGCCTCCCCGGTTTCAGGAAGGCGTCTGGCGGCGGATCGAAGACGCCGCCGCACCCGTGAAACCGGAATCCCGGTTGGATGCACTGGCTGCGCTGGTGCTGCGCCCGCGATTCGCGTTTGCGACCGTGGCCGCGCTGGTGCTGGCCGGTGCTTTGCTCGGCACCTACGATGGCACACAAGTCGCGCGGCAGGACGCGCAGGCACGTTACCTCGCGGCCGTCGCCCCGAATCCGTTGCGTTAACCGCATGAGCCGCTCGCTCGTCATCGTCTTGGGCGCGCTGGCCTTGGGCGCGGCGGTTTTCGCCGGCTCCTATTTTGCCGGACAACGCGCGTGTGTGGCGGGCATGACGCGCTCGGCGGATGATTTAAGCTGGCTGCGCGACGAATTTCATTTGAGCGACGCGGAAATGGCGCGCATCCGGCAATTGCATGAGGGATACCTGCCGCAGTGCGCAAAAATGTGCGCCCTCCTTGCCGCCAAGAAGTCCGAGGTCCAGACGGCGCTGGCCGATGGGACCAACGTCACCACCGGCGCCCAGCAAAAACTGATTGAACTCGGCGAACTCCGCGCCCGATGCCAGGCGGAGATGCTCCGGCATTTCATCGCCGTCAGCCAAGCCATGCCGCCGGAGCAAGGCCGCCGTTATCTTGTCGAAATGCAGCGCCTCACCCTCGGTTTCCACGAGGAAATCGAGCAATCCATGACCCCCGCCGCCGGCCATGAGCATCACCAACCCTGATGCCCAGCCTTCGCCGGAGGCTTCGGCGCGGCAGGCCGACGTCCGTGACCGGGCTGACATGGAACGTCTGATGGCCGGCCACGACGCCGCATTCAACGATTTGATGGAGCGCCACGCGACGCCGATGTTCCACTTTCTGTGCCGCATGGTCGGCAACGAGGATGATGCCAATGATTTGGCGCAGGAAACCTTTGTCCGCGTTTTTCATGCACGAATGAGTTTCCGAACCAGTGAAAAATTTTCCGCCTGGCTTTACACCATCGCCGCCAATCTGGCACGGAATCATTTCCGCTGGCGCGCGCGGCATCCGAACGTTTCGCTCGAAGCCGAAACCGGGGACTCAGAACAAAACCTCGGCAGCACGCTTCCCACAAAAGACCCGGCGCCGAACGAACGGGCGCTGGCCGCCGAACGTGCCGCTGCCGTTCGCGCTGCCGTCGGCAAATTACCCGAAGATCTGCGCGAAGCGATTGTGCTGTGCGAATGGGAGGAACGCAGCGCGGCCGAAGCGGCGGCGATTCTTGAAACCACGCCAAAGGCCGTCGAGTCGCGGTTGTATCGCGCGCGCCAGATGTTGCGCGAGCGGTTGAAGTCGTGGTTGTGACCGTAGGACAGGCTTCCAGCCGGTTTCTGAGTTCATATTTCAAACAATGGAGACAGGCAGGATGCCTGTCCTACGCTACCTCAGCCTCAAATTGCGCCATTTCCGTCCCCGCCTTTTCCCATTCCGTGTTCGCCGCGGCCAGCCGGTCGTGCACCTCCATCAACTCGCGATTAATCTGCGTCGCCCGCCCGCCGGTCGCATAGGTCTCCGGCTTTTCCAGTTCCCCCGTCAATTCCTTCTCGCGCGACTCCAGTTCCGCAATTTCCTTTTCGAGCGCGGCGATGCGTTTCTGGATTTCCTGTCGTTTGCGCGAGCGCGCCTGCCGTTGTTCAGCCTCCACGCGGCGTTGTCCCTTGCGGTCAATTGTTGACGTTCCTTCGGAGGGCGGAGTTCCACGACGCCCTGAATGATTCTTGGGGCTCGTGGAACTCGCCCTTCCGAAATCGGAAGCGGAGGTCAGCGCCGCACGGGCGGATTGCGCGGTCTTGTCGAGGTAATACTGGTAGCCGCCGGTGAAATGCCGGAGCCGGCCGTTTTCGACCCGCACGACGTGGTTCGCCAGCACGCGGATGAAATGCACGTCGTGGCTGATGAAAATCAACGTGCCTTCGTAAGGCTGCAACGCCTCGATGAGCGCGTCCACGCTCGGAAGGTCGAGATGCGTCGTCGGCTCGTCCATCAACAGCAGGTTCGGCGGGTCGAGCAGCAATTTCACCAACGCGAGCCGGCTTTTCTCGCCGCCACTTAGCACGCTCACGGGCTTGAACACATCGTCGCCGCGAAACAAAAAGCTGCCGAGCACAGTGCGGACGAATTGTTCCGTAATGCGTTGCGGCGTTTCGAGCGCCTCCTGCAAAACGGTGTGGTTGGGATTGAGCATGGCCGCGCGATGCTGCGCGAAGTAGCCGGATTTCGCGTTGTGCCCGAGCCGGCGTTCACCGGCCTGCGGCTGAAGCACGTCGGCCAGCAGCTTCAACAACGTGGATTTACCCGCGCCGTTCGGTCCGACCAGCACGATGCGTTGCCCGCGCTCGGCTTCAAAATTCAAATTTTCGTAAATGAGTCTGTCCACCAAACCGGCCGCCTCCGCTCCCCGCCCCTCTCCTCCGTTCTGAACGGAGGAGAGGGTGGCCAAAGGCCGGGAGAGGAGGTGCTTGGTTTCAACCGGGCTTTTCAATCCGTAACCAAACTTCACATGCTTCAAGGTAATGACGCGATGGCCGCTGCGTTGCGGTTGCGGGAAACGGAACCCCACCGTCGCGTCCGGTCCCTCGGGAGTCTTGACCATGTCCTCCTTGAGCCGCTCGATCTGTTTCATCTTGCTCTGCGCCTGCGCGGCCTTGGTGTTCTTGGCGCGGAACCGGTCCACGAACAGTTGCATCCGGTCAATCTCGCGCTGTTGCGCCTTGGCCGTGGCGACCAGTGTCACTTCCGTGGCGGCGCGCTGTTCGAGGTATTCGTCGTAGTTGCCGGTATAACGCAGCACGCGCGCCTGGCGGATTTCGGCGACGTGCGTGCAAAGGCGGTTGAGAAATTCGCGGTCGTGCGAAATGAGCAGGATGGCGCCGGGATAATTTCGCAGGTAATCCTGGAACCACAGGAGCGTTTCAAGATCGAGATGGTTCGTCGGCTCGTCGAGCATCAACACGTCCGGCTCCTGCACCAGCAACCGCGCGAGGTGCGCGCGCATCACCCAGCCGCCGCTCATTTCGCGTGCGGGCCGCGTGTAGTCTGTTTGTTTGAAACCGAGGTTGGCGAGAATCTGCTTCGCCTTGGCGACGAACTGACCGTCGTGTTCATGGTCATGCGGCACGGCAACGTCGAGGACGGTCTCGTTGCCGGCGGGCTCGCTCTCCTGCGGCAGGTAGCCGAACCGCGTGCCGCGAATGAATGTGACCTCGCCCGCATCCGGCGATTCCTGGCCGAGGATGATCTTGAGCAACGTGGATTTGCCCGCGCCGTTCGGCCCGACCAGCCCGACCCGCTCGCCAGACAGGAGCGTGAGCGACACGTCGTCAAAAAGCTGACGACCGCCAAAGGCTTTGCTTAATCCGGCAACGGTGAGCATAGTTTGTTTAAAGTAGGACAGGCTTCCAGCCTGTCTCTAAATTCATGAAAATGGAGACAGGCAAGATGCCTGTCCTACGTCATTTCGGCTTCAACTGCGGGAACAGAATCACGTTGCGGATGCTTTCCTGACAGTCAAATTTGTTGATAAAAAATTCCACAATGCTTATATCAAATCAAAATTATGAAATTTCCGCAAGTAACTCCGATGCCGCTTGGCGCAATTCACGCACTTGGGCTTGGCCTAAAACTTTCCCAAATGTTTGAAAACGATGTCGTAAAAGTTTTCGCTTCTTACGAAAAATTGAGCGGGAAAATGCCAAGTGAGGAAAAATTAGAGGATGAATGGGGAAAACGCGCCAAATTCACTCTGGGGCGAATTATGAAAAAATATTCTAAACGATGGCCGAAGGTGGATGGTTTTTTGGAAACATTTCAAAAGGCAATAGATGCGAGAAACTGGATAATTCACAAGTCATTTAATGAAAATGCGCGTTTACTTTATTCGCGGCAAGGGCAGTTAGAATTCAACCGGATTTTTTTGAAGCGATACACGGAGTTATATGAAGGCTGGGAGCTTGTGTTAGCAATTGAGGATGCTGTTTGTAATCGAATTGGTTATACGAAAGAACAACGGCTCGCACACTTTCTCGCTGACACAGCTAAATTTAAGAAATACACCGACGTGAATTGACTGCACAAATTAGGAATTTCCGTAACGTTGGTCACCTCTGTCGCCCACATATATATTTGCCGTAAAGGTGTTTGTTTCTTGAATTACTGCAAATAAAAAAATCACCTTTCCAGCGTCAGTGTCCCAAATATAAGAACCTTGCTCTTCTTCGGTCGGCGTGCCGAGATACAATTCACAGCACTCATAGACATTTTTTATCAATTTTGTCGTTTCTTTTTCGGCGCTAAATGCAAGGCTTGCTCCTAGTTGATATATTTTCCCTTCAATTGTTCCGACCATCATATTCCAACTGTGTCCAACAAATTCTGTCGGACTTACATGATAAACAACTTCCTGCAACGAATCTCGACCGAAGACAGCATATTCTTGTAGTGTTAATTCTTTTAATCCATTTATATCTTCCAGTCGCATATCAAGGCGATAGTCACCCAACGGGAATTCCGCTGCCGTGCGAGTTCCACGACGATAAAATTGTCCACCGGGGCAGCAACCTGTAAAATAATGCAGAACGAACGATTCGTATCCCGGCGCATCTTCTAAAAACTGAATGGCAGTTTCGTGACAAGGATTAGCCGCAAATTTTCCCCAGCTACTGATGAACTCTTTTTTGTAGAGAAATTCGCCACGTTCAGTTTTAGCCATTCTGTCCGATATTTGAAAAAAATTCGCAATTTCTCGCGCCGCCAAACGAAAGTTGCAGCGGTCAAGGGTTTCTTTCCAGTTGGAAGGCAAATCGTTCACTTCGGCTTCAACTGCGGGAAGAGGATGACGTCGCGGATGCTTTCCTGTCCGAGCAGCATCATGCACAAACGATCAATACCCATGCCCATGCCGCCCGCCGGTGGCATGCCGTGCTCGAGCGCGACAAGAAAATCTTCGTCGAGCTTTTGTTGTTCGCCGCCAGCCTGATGTTCGAGGCGTTCGCGCTGCTCGATGGGATCGTTCTGTTCGGTGTAGGCCGGCGCGATTTCCTGGCCGTTGATGCAGCACTCGAAGACTTCGACCGTCGTCGGGTCGTCGGGCGTAAGCTTGGCCAGCGGCACGAGTTCTTTCGGCAGATGCGTGACGAACGTGGGCTGAATCAGCGTCGGCTCGATCAATTTTTCGAACACCGCCTGCGTAATTTCAAAATCGGCGACGCCTTTTTCTTTGTATTCAATCAATCTGGAAACTTCTCGAATAGCTTCACGTATGACTATTTGATCAGCCTCAGGCAAATCGCCAATAAGAACGCCAGCTAAACCTTTTTGGAGGTAAATGTTTATTTTATCCCAAAAAGGTTGATATTTTCTGGCAATCTCTTGCAGTTTGCGTACTGGGCGACCAGCAACTTCAACATCGAGAATTTGTTCTGCATAAGCTAAGCGCTCAGCGCGAGTAATTTTGAACCAATCAGGACGAATTCGTTCACAAACAAGGTCATTGTATTTTACACGTCGCCACGACGGAGTCAGGTCTATGACTTTGTTCTGGCCCAAATTCGCAAGCTCACGAGCGAATTTTGATATGCTGTTGATAATTATAGAAAGCTCTCCATACCATTCGTAAATTCCCATTTGTAAAGCTTTGCTTTTTGTTGGCGAAGTATTGGTAATTCCTTGGAGCAATTCTTGACATGCTGCTATTGCCATTTCTTCTGCAAGCTTCGTGTCCAGAGTGAGACAATTTTTTAATTTCGAGATTGTCTTTTCAAAAATTCCGACCACCTGTTTATAAAGAATTGCTTTATCACCTGACGTGACAGCACTTGCTTTAGACATTTCCGAATGCGCATTTTCCAAAGCGTGAATCGCATTTTGGATCGTTATTTTAATTTGTGCAGTTTGATCATGATTAATTACAAGCGTTCCTAAAACTTTTTGCGCGAGTTGGCAAATCATCGCCTGCACCAGTTCCATCATGCTCTCGTAATCGCCGAACGCCTGATATGCCTCGAGCATGGTGAATTCGGGATTGTGTTTGCGCGAGAGGCCTTCGTTGCGAAAGACGCGGCCAATCTCGAACACCTTGTCCACCCCGCCGACCAGCATCCGCTTCAAGGGCAATTCCAGCGCGATGCGCATGTAAAAATCGCAGCCGAGCGCGTTGTGATGCGTCTTGAATGGCTGCGCCGCCGCGCCGCCGGGAATCGCCTGCATCATCGGCGTTTCAACCTCGATAAAACCGCGCGCGTGCAGAAAATTCCGGATCTCGGCGATGATCTGGCTGCGTTTGAGGAAAATCTCCTTCACCTCCGGGTTCGCCATCAAATCGAGGTAGCGCTGCCGGTAGCGGATTTCGGTGTCTTCGAGTCCGTGCCACTTGGCCGGTGGCGGACGCAGCGCCTTGGCGAGGATGGTGAACCCGGTGATTTTTACCGAAATCTCGTTGGTTTTGGTGGTGAACATTGTGCCGCGCACGCCGATGAAATCTGCAAGGTCGAGATGTTGAAAAATGGCGAACTGGTCGTCGCCGAGGACATTTTTCTGCGCGTAAATCTGGATGCGCCCGCTCTGGTCGCGGATGTCCATGAACATGGATTTGCCCATGTCGCGGTGCGCGGTGATGCGTCCGGCGAGCGCGACTTCGCGGCCTTCGGCATAGTGGTCGCGCGCCTGCTGGCAGGTTTCGCCCGGCGTAAACTTGTTTTTGAACGGGTCAATGCCCTTGGCCCGCAACGCGGCGAGCTTGGCCTTGCGCTGTTCAATCAATGAATTCGTGTCGTCCATCAGAGTCGGCAGAGTAAACCACAAATTTCTGTTCAGCGCACGCAAAAGGTGAACCGTTATTTTCGATTTACGCGGCGCGCATGAAAAGTTGGGGGATTCGTAAATCGTAAATTGCCGATCGTAAATTCACCCGGAGTCTCGCCCCACCAAACCAGTTTAAACGGAATTTGGCCGATGCCCGGTTGCGCCCAAATTTTGCCGACGAAACAGTTGAGTCTGGCACCCGGTTGGTCAAGAATTCGTGGCGCGATTGGATTTGGTGGCATGAAAAAGAGGTTCCAAGAAACCTGCGGCCGGTTGTTTTTCCCCGTGGTTCGCGGGGCGGAACGCAGGCTGCCGGTCCGGGGGCTTTACCGGATTTTGCGGCCGTACGGTTTCGTGCGCGCCGCGTTCAGAGGGGTTCCGGCTTCCGTGCCGCTGCCGGCCTGTCTTGGGGCGGCGCAATCGGTCCGCGCCATCCGGCAATGGCGGGGGAATGCTTATTTGAACAACCTGCTGGAATATTTCCCGGAGCGGCTGGCGGAAACCAAATGGATGGACCGCTGTCGCATTGAGGGACTTGATTGTCTGCGGCAGGCCCGGCAGGGCGGACGTCCGGTCGTGCTGGCCTTCGGCCATTTCGGCCCTTATTTTTTGCTGCGATACTGGCTTCGGGCGGCGGGTGTTCCGGTCGCAACGCTGGTCAAGGGAAATTCCGAATTCCGTTCCGGGGTGCGCCGGCGCGGGGACCAACTTTCTCCTTTTCCCGGGGTCCCAACCGTCTTCCACCTGGATCAATTGCGGGCGGCGAACGAGTTTCTGGCCGCGGGAAATTCGCTGCTGGTGGCGATTGACAATGTGACCGGCAAACAGATGAACGTACCGGCTGGCGGGGGCTGGACTTTTCAAATGGCCACCGGCGCGGTGCGGCTGGCCATGCATCACCGGGCGGAATTGATCCCCTGTTCCATCATTGACGAAGGCGGCTGGCGTTTCCACATCGAACTGGGCCGGCCAGTCCCGGCAGGATGTCTGGCCGCCGAAGTTGATTGGGTCCGTGCCGGAAAACATCTGCTCGACGAACTGCTTCCCCGTTTTCGGAACCGCCCCCGGCAATGTTTGAATCAACTGATCAAATGTTTCCAGCCGGCTCCTCCCGCCGTCCCGATGGAAAATCACCGGGATGAACTCCTCCATTCCCACCCATTTGCCGCGCGATAATCCCGTGGTCGTGACCGCCCTT
>JBEKJN010000017.1:0-21077 GCA_050011235.1 Verrucomicrobiota bacterium
GTCGGCAAACCCGGTCCTTGCGTGGCGGCGACAGCGTCGAGCTGTCCGGGTTGCACGCCGGCTTCGCTCAATGCGGCCCGCGCGACGGGCAGAAGATTTTTCAAATGCTCGCGCGCGGCGAGTTCGGGCACGACGCCGCCATATTCGGCGTGCAGCTTGACTTGCGAGGAAACGACGCTGGACAAAACCCGGCCATCGCGCACGACGGCGGCACTGGTTTCGTCGCAGGAAGTTTCAAAAGCGAGCAAAGTCATGAGGGCGTTGAATCGTTAAACCGGTTCAACGGTCCAACGGTTTAACGATTCTTTTCATTTGCCAGCCGCTTCTCCCGGTGTTTGCACGCTGCTCAACGAGTTGTAAAGCAGCATGCCTTTGAGCAAATCCTCGGCACGGGTGAGTTGCGGGTCCTGGATTTTTGAGAGTCGCACGCGATTGGTTTCATCGAGCGATTCAACTCCGCCGGGCGCGCGTTTGAATTGTATCAGGGCCTCCTCATCGTCGCTCAACGGCACGACAATGTCCGGCGTGATGCCGTGTTCGTGAATGACCCGGTGGCTGGGCGTGTAATACTTCGCCGTCGTGAGCTTGAGCGCCGAACCGTCATCAAGGGGGAAGATGCTCTGCACCGAACCTTTGCCGAACGTCTTTTCGCCGAGAATGATGGCGCGGTGCAAATCCTGCAAACAACCGGTGACGATTTCCGACGCACTGGCGCTGCTCAAGTTGACGAGCACAACGATCGGCATGCCGTGCAATTCGTCGCCGTCGCCCTTGGCGAAATATTTTTCAATCGTGGTGCGACCCTCGGTTGAAACAATCAACTGTCCGCGCGGGAGAAATTCCTGGCATACGTTCACCGCCTCGTCGAGCAACCCGCCGGGATTCCAGCGCAAATCAAGAATCAACGCCTTCACGCCCTGCGCCTGGAACTTTTGCAGCGCGGCTTCGAGTTCGTCGCCCGTTTTGTCGCCGAATTGCGTGATGCAGACGTAACCGATTTTGTCATCGTTGAGCGGGAACTCCGTTTTGCCGTTGATGTCCTCGACCATTGTCATCTGGATGACGGCGCGTGTGAGTGTGTAATTCTTCACCATGCCGGACGACGGACGTTGAATGGTCACGGTCACCCGTGTGCCGGGCTTGCCGCGCATTTTTTTCACCGCGTCCTCCAATGGCATTTTCACCGCGTCTTCGCCGTTGATTTTGATAATGCGGTCGCCGGCCAGGATGCCCGCGCGGAACCCCGGCGAGTCTTCCATCGGCGTGACGACCGTCACGTAATCGCTCCGCACCTTGACGAAGAGGCCGAGTCCGCCGAACTGCCCTTCGGTGTCATCCTGCAAGTCGTGATAGGCGGCGGGATCCAGGAACTCGCTGTGCGGGTCAAGAGTCTGGACCATGCCTTTCATCGCCGCGTAGGTCAGGTCGCGATACTTGAGGTTCTGGCCGTCCACGTATTCCGTGCGCACTCTTTGGAGCACGTCGGAAAACAGTTCCATGTTCGGATCAATGGCATCGTTCTTCTCCGCGGCATGGGCAGAACCCAGATAAATCCACGCGCCGACGAGGAAATTCACCGCCAGCACCATGATCACCAGACCGTAAATCAAGCGACGTTTCATAAACTTTGACACGTTACCACAAAAACAGCCGGGCTTGAAGAAAAACTCAAGCTTGATTCCGCAACAGCGACTCGATGAACGGCAAATCGCCGGGCACGGTGACCTTGGGATTGGGCGCAACCCGCGAGACGAGCCGGACCGGCTGGCCGATCAATTCGCACGCCGCCGTGTCGTCGGTGAACACCAGTTTGCGCCGGCGCGCCTCCACCAACGCGCGGCGGATGACCTCGACGCGAAACGTCTGCGGCGTTTGCACCGACCACAGCCGCGAACGGTCGAGGGTGCGTTGCACCAACCGGCCGTCGGCGGATTCCTTGATCGTGTCCGTCAGCGGCTGGGCGGCAACGGCCGCGCCGGTTTCTTCGGCCCGCTTGATGGTCGCCGCGATCAGTTCTTCGCTCGTGCAAGGCCGTGCCGCGTCGTGAATCGCCACGATTTCCGTCGTCGCCGACAACGCCTCCAGGCCATTCCAGACCGAGTCCTGCCGTTCCGCGCCGCCCACGACGATGCGGAACGGCTTTTGAAATTTGAATTTTGCCGCCAGTTCCTCGAACGCCGGCGGCATTCCCTTGCGCACGACCAGAATGATTTCTTCGATGCATTTTGTGTCATTAAAGCGCTGCCACGTGTGCGCAACGACGGGACGCCCGGCCACTTCGAGGAACAATTTGTCCACCTTCGGTCCCATGCGGGTGCCTTTGCCGGCGGCAACCAGAATTGCGGCGTTCATTTGAAATAAAATCACGGCGATTTGGCCGGTTGCCAATCCAAAACTTTCAACTGCACGGTGCGGTTGTCGTTGAACTCGTTCACCTGTGGCACAAATGCCAGGTCAAATTTCCCGACGGGCAGTGACTCGTCGCCACCGTTCCACCAAACCGCTTCGCACGTGGCTGCGCCGTCCGTCACCCACATTTTGACGTGCTGCCTGTCCACGCCGATGCGCTGGAGAGGGCGCTGGTGAGCCAGACAGCGCGCGCAAAATTGCGCCGGCGGGTTCCCCTGCCCCGTCGGCTTCAAGCGCGCCAGCCCGCCGAGCGATTCCAGGGTGATTTCGTCCAGCCCGACTTCCGCGTCGAGGCGCAACGATGGCTGCAAATCCTCCGGCTTCAAGGCTCGGCGCGCAAGTTCGTTCAAACGACGGCGCAGCAAATCAATTTTGTCCGGCTGAATGCTCAAGCCCGCCGCCATGGCGTGTCCGCCGTGCCGAACGAGTAAATCATCGCATTCCCGCAACGCGGCAGCCAGATCGAAACCGGCGATGCTGCGGCCCGAACCGCGCCATTCGCCACCCTCCCCGCCAAGGATGATCGTGGGGCGGTAAAATTCCCGCAACACACGCGACGCCACGATGCCCACCACGCCGATGTGCCAGAGCAACTGGCCTTCGACGATGACGAAATCCGTTTGCGGATTGAATTTCGCCCGCACCGCGCCGATGACTTCCTCAACAATACCGCGTTCGATTTTTTGCCGCTCGCGGTTGCGCGCGTCGAGATTTTGCGCCAACGGCATGGCTTCAGCCAAATCGCGTGCGAGCAGAAGTTCCAACGATTCCTCGGCGGTTTCGAGCCGGCCGGCGGCGTTCAAGCGCGGCGCGAGTTGAAAGCCGACTTCATACGTGCCGACGGTCGCGGGTGATTCGGCGACTTTCTTCAATGCGACGAGGCCGGGTCGTTGCGTTTTGTTCAATCGTTCCAGACCGATGGAAACGAGAATGCGATTTTCGCCGGTGAGCGGCACGAGATCGGCAATCGTGCCCAGCGCGACCAAATCGAGCAGCGGCTTCAAATCGAATTCCAAGGCACCGAGCAGACCGGTTTGGCGTCCGCGCTTGACCAAGGCATGGGCCAGTTTGAAAGCAAGGCCGGCGGAACATAGTTCGGTGAAAGTGGGACAGGCATCTTGCCTGTCTCTGATTTCCTGTTCCACTTGAGCGGGAGATTGATTTGAGACAGGCGGGACGCCTGTCCTACACAGTTGTGGATTTACAAGCGCAACAGCCTCGGGCGCGGGTGAAGAAATTTGGTGGTGGTCAAGCACGATGACGTCCACGCCGCGTTCGCGCAACCAGCGGATGGTTTCAACAGCCGTCGAGCCGCAGTCCACGGCCAGCAGCAGCCTAGCCGGACTGGTCGCGACGGAGCTTTGCGCAGGCGGAAATTTCTTGAGACAATTTTCAACGGCTTCCTGGCTGAGGCCGTAGCCTTCGTCCATGCGATGGGGCAGATAAAAATCCACCTGCCAGCCAAGCGGACGCAAAACTTCAAGGAGCAACGCGGTGGACGTGACGCCATCCACGTCGTAATCGCCGAAAATGACGAGTGACTCGCCGCGTTCGCGTGCAAGCAGGAGCCGGTCAACGGCGGCGGCCATGTCCGGCAACAGAAACGGGTCGGCGAGATTTTTCAGCCGCGGCTGGAGAAAACTCGCGATCGCGGGTGGTTCGCTGAAACCACGATTGAGCAGGCATTGGGCAAGCAGCGGCGACATTTTGAGTTGCGACGCCAACCGGCCGGCAAGCAATGGTTGTGGCGGTGCGAGCGACCAGCGAAATTTCATTTTGATTCAACCACAGATGAACACAGATAAGCACGGATAGAAAACAAAAACTGTGAGGCTGACACGCGTTTTACGAATTTCCACCGACAGCTTTGGCTGGCCCGAACTCACGGAAACTCGTGGAATCCGTTTTCCCTCATCCGTGTTTATCCGTGATTGTTTTTTCACGTTGAGCGGCGGTGACGGACAGCGCGATGGAAATCAAAAATATTCCGGCCACGATCAGCAGCGAAACGCTCGTGGGAATTTCGATTTGGAACCACTTCGGTTCATGCCCGTGCGGATCGAGCAGCATTTTCGCGCCCACGAAGACCAGCACAACAGAGAGGCCCGTCTTCAGATGGCGGAAATAATTGATCGCGTCCACGAGCACGAAATACAGCGAACGCAGGCCTAGAATGGCAAAGACGTTTGACGTGAAGACAATGAACGGCTTGGTCGTCACGGCGAAAACCGCCGGGATGGAATCCAGCGCAAAAATCAGGTCGGTGATTTCGACCAACGCCAGCACGAGCAGCAGCGGCGCGGGCGCGAACCGTTCAATCCCACTTTGCAAAGCCGCGTGATTTTGGCCGTCGGCATTGATTGCTACAGGGAAAAACCTGCGCGCGAGCCGGATGGTAAAATTTTGTTCCGGCTGCGCCTTTGCATTACCGGTAAAAAGCATCCTGCCGCCGGTGAAAACGAGAAAAACACCGAGGACGTAAAGAATCCAATTAAAACTCTGGATGAGCGTCACGCCGAGCGCAATCATCGCGCCACGGCTGACCAGCGCGCCGAGAATGCCCCAGAACAACAGGCGATGCCGGCCTTCCTCCGGCACACGGAAATAGGCAAAGAGAAGCGCGATGACGAAGATGTTGTCCAGCGACAACGAAAATTCGATGACATAGCCGGTGACAAATTCAACGGCTTCCTCCCGTCCGCGCCAGTGGTTCAACGCCACGGCAAACAGGAGCGACAGCGCAATCCAAACCGCGCTCCACGCCAGCGCTTCCTTGAATTTGACGACGCGCGCGCGCCGGTGAAACAGACCGAGATCGAGCGCGAGAAAAAAGAGAATGCCGAGAATGAAAATCGCCCAATGCGACGGCGTGACTTGAATCGCCGCAATCATGGTTGTGACACTCCCGTCATTTCGTTCTTCATCTTAATCGTCATCTTCATCTTAATCCGCAAGACGAGCAAGATTACGATTAGGATTAAGATTAAGAAGAAAAATCAGGTCTTTGCCGTCGCGACGTTTTGCATCGTCACCTGCAACCCGCCGCCGATGTTCGGACGCTCGCCCTTGTGCCACCACAACACGAACGCACTGGCGATGAAAACGCTCGAATACGTCCCGGTGATGATGCCGATGAGAAAGGTGAAGGCGAAGTCGTTGATGACGCCGCCGCCCCAGATGAACAGACAGAGGGTGGCAATCAGCACCGTTCCGCTGGTGATGATGGTGCGGCTCAACGTCTGGTTCAGCGCCTGATTGATGACTTCGCGGAATGTGCCACGCACGCCGAGTTTCAAATTTTCGCGGATACGGTCGAAGATGACGATTTTGTCGTTGAGCGAAAACCCGATGATGGTGAGCACGGCGGCAACGACCGTGGCGTTGAATTCACGCCCTGAAACGGCGTTGGCAATGCAGTAACAGCCGATGGCCAGCAGCACGTCATGAACCACCCCGACAATCGCGCCGACGGCGAAGGAAAATTCGTAGCGGAACGCGACGTAAACCAAAATGCCGAACATGGACAGCAGGCAGGCGATGATGGCTGAGCGCTGGATTTCCTTGCCCACGGTCGCGCCGACCTGCTGGCGGCCGATGGCTCGGAACTGCGCCTGTGGAAAATTCCGGGTGAGCGCCTGTTCCACCTTCTGCTCCGAGCCGCTGGAGGTCGTCACCCGCAGCGTTTCCGTGCCGCCGCCGATGTCTTTTTGATATTGGACTTGCGCATCTTTTTCGCCGATAGAGTCCAACTCGGAACTAATTTGTCCCTGCTCAACTTTTTGCGCGTAGCTGAACGTCGTGCTGTCGCCGCCCAAAAAGTCCACGCCAAACAGTTTTTGGCCGCGGGCAAATGTGCCGTAGCCGAGCGACAAAATAATGAACGCCCAGGTGATGATGAACAACGGCGTCGCCGCCTTCATGAAATTGATCTTGGCGCTCCGGATGATGTGCAGCATCGGGAGCGACTTCAGCCAGTTGCGGTCTTGCAGCCAGTTGAAGATCAGCCGCGTCACCACCAGCGCGGTGAACAGGCTCGCCGCCACACCGATGGTCAGCGTGACGCCGAAGCCCTTGATTTCACCCGTCCCCATGAAAATCAAAATGATGGACGAAATGAGCGTCGTGACGTGCGAATCGAAAATCGTGCCGAACGCGCGGGCGTAACCGGCGTCAATCGCGCCACGCAGCGATTTGCCCTTGGCCAGTTCCTCACGAATGCGTTCGTAAATCAGCACGTTGGCGTCCACCGCCATGCCGACGGTGAGCACGCCGCCTGCGATGCCCGGCAGCGTGAAGGTCGCCCCGACGGAACACATGACACCGAGCAAAATGATGATGTTGGTGATGAGCGCGACATTTGCCGCCAGACCGGCAATGAAGTAATAGACCAGCATGAAAGCGGACACAAAAATGACGCCGTAGATGGACGCACGGATGCCGCTGCGGATGGAGTCTTTGCCGAGCGTCGGGTCAACGTCGCTGGAATAGACAATGTGCAATGGTGCTTTGAGCGGATTTTGCAGGACATTCGCCAGTTGCTGCGCCGCCTCCGGGGTGAAATTCCCCGTAATTTGGCCGCTGCCGCCTTCAATCGGCTGGTTGATGTTCGGCGCGGAATACAACTCGCCGTCCAAGACAATCGCCATCCGGTGGCCAACATAATCCCGCGTGGTCCTGGCGAATTTCTTTGCGCCATCGTCAGTAAGCGTGAAATCAATCTGCGGTTCGCCCAGGTTGCCGCGCACGACCATCGAGCTTTTAACGATGTCGCCGGCCAGGCCGTTCACCGGTTTTTTGTTCACGATGGCCTGTTCGATTCTCGGGGGCGCGCCGCCGGGCTGCGGTTCAATGTGCTTGAGCAATACGTATCCCGGCGGAATCGGCATCTTGTTATCAATGATTTCCTGACTGTCATCCCTCACCATCCGGAATTCGAGATACGCGGTTTTTTGAATTTGTATCTTGGCGCTTTCCTTGTCGGACGGCGACAGGCCTGGCAACTGAATGAGAATTTTGTTGCCGCCGGCGGATTGAATGACCGGCTCGGCCACGCCGAAACGGTCAATGCGTTTGCGCAGGACTTCCACCGCCTGCGACAGCGCCGCGCTTGTCAAATCCGACTGTGACCGCACGTTGTTGGTGTCCGCGTAAAGGACGTTTGTGTCCATCTCGACAAGGAACGACGTGCCGCCTTGCAAATCGAGACCGAGCTTGATCCGGCCCGAAGCGTCGCGCTGAAGCTGGTTCAAGATGAACGTGTTCGGGTAGAGCTGGTCCTTCGCGCTAACAAACGGGAAATACGGCTGGAGATCGTTCGTGGCGGCGGCCGACTGCAAACACGCGAACTCGGTGTTCGTCCTGGCCTTTTGAAGCAGTTCGGCGCGCGCCAGAATGTTCGTGAACGCTGCGTCCTTGTTTTCCGCGCGACGCGAAAACTCCTGCACCAAATCGCGCGAAGTGGGCGGATAAACTTCGTAAAGCGCCCAGAGGATAATGCAAATGACGAGGATGAATCTCCCAAGATTGTTTCTTCTCATGGCCGGTTCAGGATGCGGATGTGTCGCTGCTTTCGAGGATCTCCGTCACGGAAGCCTTGGTGACCTCCATTTTGGCGTCGGCGGAACGGAGGGAAACGGTTTTGTCCTTCACCGTGATGACGACGCCGACGATGCCGCTGGATGTGACCACCTTGTCACCGGACTTTAGGTTGGCGAGCATTCGGGCCTGCTGCTTGGAGCGCTGCTGTTGCGGGCGGAACAGGAGAAAATACATCATTATCCCCATCAAAACCAGCAGCATGATGGGGCTGGCAAAGAGTGACTGCAAACCGATCGGTTGTGGCGGCTGCGCCGGCGCCGAAGCGGGTGCCTGCGCCAAAAACACGTTCAAACCATTCAAATGCATAATTGAAAAGTGGTCAGACACTTTAGGCAAATTAAAGGGATTGGCAAGTGTTATCGGTCGTTCTTCGTACATAATTCCGCTTTCAGCCGGCTTCCACAAAAACGAGCTGAGGCATGGCGAAAGATATTTCCGATCGGCTATCCCGTTGGAAAAGAATTCGACCGTTTTTTTTGATTTAACGGACAAGGTGAGCGATTTCGTTTTGGGTCTCAAGGTGCAACTCGCGCCAAAATTTGTTCAAACCATTCGAGCGCATGAACTAATGACAACCTGCCGATGCAAGAAAAGGGTGCGTTTGCAAGTATTACCTGCCGCGGTAATTAACTGCTTTTAAACGAGTTAAGAGGGTGAATGCTTTTCTGTTTAGGCACTTTAAATGCTACATTTTAATGTCTAATGCTGAAATGTCGTGGCGTGGTTATGACCTACAGACAACAAAAGACGGTTTTTTTTGCGGCAATATCTGCTCTTGCCGTCGCGGGGGTAATTTTGGACTTGTTCACTCCGCTGGGCGTCGCCGACTGGGTTTGGTATTTTATTCCACTGCTATTGTCGGCCTACGTCGGCGGCCGGTTTTTCCCCTATGTACTCGCCGCCGTTTTCTCGACGCTGACGCTGGGCGGGTTCTTTCTTTCGTCGCCGGGGATTGATCTTCATTTGGCATTCATGAGCCGTTTCATGGGTGTCTGTGTGCAGTGGCTGATGGCTTTTCTAATTTCTCAACGCAAGGGTGTGGAGGGCGAATTATTCAAATCCCGCCAAATGCTCCGTTTGATACTGGATAACATTCCCCAGCGTGTTTTCTGGAAGGATCGAAACTTGAAATATCTGGGTTGCAACCGGCACTTTGCCCTCGATGGCGGTTATAGCGATCCCAATGAACTTGTCGGCAAAAGCGACTTCGAGGTGTCCTGGAAGGCGATAGCCGACCGTTACCGCGCCGACGACCAACAGGTGCTTGACACAGGCAAGCCCAAGCTCAACTACGACGAACCCCAAGTCAGGTCGGATGGAGCCAAGTTATGGCTGACGACCAGCAAGGCGCCGTTGCTTGACCAGGCTGGGCGCGTGATTGGGGTGCTGGGCACGTATGAGGACATCACCGAACGCAAGCGAACGGAGAAGGAGCTCAAAGAGAGCAAAATACGATTTGAGTCGTTGTTTGAAGACGCTCCTGTCGGTTATCACGAGTTGAATGAGGAGGGACGCGTCACAAGGGTTAATCGCACTGAGTTGGTCATGCTGGGATATGCCGCCGAAGAAATAGTGGGACATTTCGTATGGGACTTTGTTGCTGAACGGGAGATAGCCAGAGAAGCGACTATGGCCAGGCTATCGGGAAATGCGCTTGTGACCCAAGTGGTGGAACGAAACTATCGGCGAAAGGATGGAACCTTTCTGCCAGTCCTGATTGAGAACCGGATTCTTTGCGATGACACCGGCCGCGTTACCGGCATCCGTTCCACCCTTCAGGACATCACCGAGCGCAAGCGGGCGGAGGAGGCGCTGCGGAAGAGCGAACAGAAGTATCGCGAACTGGTAGAGTACGCCAACAGCATCATCGTGCGCTGGAAGCACGATGGACAGATCACCTTCCTGAATGAGTTCGGTCAGAGGTTCTTTGGCTACTCCGCCGAAGAGATTTTTGGTCGCCATGTGGTGGGCACGATTGTTCCGGAAACCGAGAGCACCGGCCAGGATCTACGCCCGCTAATGGACCGAATCCGTGCCGACCCCAAGGCCTTCGAGCAAAACGTCAATGAGAATATGCGCCGCAACGGCGAGCGGGTGTGGATTGCCTGGACCAACAAAGCCGTGCTGGACGAGCAAGGCCGGGTGAGCGAGATCCTGAGCATCGGCACCGACATCACCATGCGCAAGCGGACGGAAGAGGCGCTGGCAAAAGAACGTAATTTATTTCGAGCGCTCATGGACAACATTCCGGATGTGATTTACTTCAAGGATAGAGAGAGCCACTTTGCCCAGATCAACCCGGCTCTAGCCCGCCATTTTGGTTTGAGCGACCCGGCGGAAGCGACTGGCAAGACCGACTTTGATTTCTTCAGTAAAGAACACGCCCGGCAGGCCTACGAGGATGAACAAGCCATCATTCGGTCAGGAGAGCCTCTAGTGGGAAAGGAGGAAAAAGAAACATGGTCCGATGGACGAGTAGGATGGGTTTCCACCACCAAGATGCCGCTCCGCAACCAGGAAGGACAAATCGTCGGAACTTTCGGCATATCCCGCGACATCACCGAGCGCAAGCGGGCCGAGGAGGAGCGTGAACAGTCTGTCTCCCTGCTGCGAGCAACACTGGAGTCCACTGCCGATGGAATTCTCGTGGTGGACAGCCAGGGGAAAATCGTGGGGTTCAATGACCGGTTCATACAACTGTGGCACATACCCCAAACAATTATCTCGTCGCGTAGTGACCAGCAGGTACTGGCGTTTGTCCTGGACCAACTCAAGGATCCAGAAGGGTTTCGCACCAAAGTGCATCAGTTATACGCGCAGCCGGAGGCCGAAAGCTTTGAAGTGTTGGAATTCAAAGATGGGCGGGTATTTGAGCGATATTCCCTCCCACAACGTGTCGCGGGCCGGCCGGTGGGCCGGGTGTGGAGTTTCCGAGACGCGACCGAGCGCAAGCGGGCCGAAGTGCAAGTCCGCGAGCAAGCCCGGCTGTTGGACCTGGCCAATGACGCCATCATCGTGCGCGACATGGAAGACCGCATCTTGTATTGGAACAGGGGCGCCGAACAACTTTTCGGTTGGACCACCCAAGAGGCAACTGGACGGAAGATAAACGACCTTTTGAAAAAGGATGCGCCCAATGCACTCAAATATGAAAAAGCCAAAAAAACAGTTTTGGAAAAAGGCGATTGGAAGGGTGAATTTGCCACTCACACAAAGAACGGCCAGGAAGCGCTCGTGGAAGTACGCTGGACCCTGGTGCGCGACCATGGGAGTAATCCCCAGTCAATCATGGGAATCAACACCGATATCAGCGAAAAGAAAAAACTTGAAGCTCAGTTCCTGCGTTCTCAACGCATGGAAAGCATCGGCACCCTGGCAGGCGGCATCGCCCACGACCTCAACAACGTGCTGACGCCACTCCTTTTCTCAGTCGAAGTGCTGAAGGAAAAAATCACTGACGCCGATGGGCAAAGGCTGCTGGAGGCCCTGGAAACCAACGTTCAGCGCGGTGCAAGTCTTGTCAAACAAGTGCTGGCTTTCGGGCGCGGGGTCACCGGCGAACGCATCACGGTCCAACCCAGACACATTGCCCGCGAAATCAAGCAGATCATTCACGAAACTTTCCCCAAATCGGTGGAGTTTGAATTTCATTCCACCGAGAACCTCTGGACTACGATTGGCGACCCGACGCAACTTCACCAAGTCCTGTTGAATCTTTGTGTCAATGCGCGCGATGCCATGCCCAACGGCGGCAAACTGTCCATCCACATGGAAAATGTGACGTTCGACGAAGTCTATACCGGCATGAATCCGGAGGCCAAAGCAGGCCCGTATGTGTGTATCGAGGTGACGGACACCGGCACGGGAATTCCCAAGGAGATTCAGGACAAGATTTTCGATCCGTTCTTTACGACCAAGGAACCCGGCAAGGGCACCGGGTTGGGTTTGTCCACCACTTTGACCATTGTCAAGAGCCATGGCGGGTTCATCCATTGCCACAGCGCGCCGGGCAAGGGCGCCACATTCAAGGTCTACCTCCCGGCCGACAACGCGGTGGTGAGCACGGAAAATGTGGTGGCGGGACAACCCAAATTACCGCGCGGCGACAACGAACTGGTGCTCGTCGTGGATGACGAAGAACCCATTCGCAACCTTGCGCAAAGAGCGTTGGAGCGTTTTGGCTACCGCGTCCTGCTCGCTGCCGATGGCAGCGAAGCCGTCTCCCTTTACGCGCCTCGCCGAAATGAAATTGACGTGGTCATCACGGACATGGTCATGCCGGTCATGGACGGCCCTGCGACCATTGCCGCTCTCAAAATCATCAATCCGGAGGTCAAAATCGTCGGCTCAAGCGGGTTGGCCTCCGACGGGGGTATGGCCAGGGCAAGGGATGCTGGCGTCCGGCATTTCATCCCGAAGCCCTATACCACCGAGGCCATGCTTAATACCCTGCATGAAGCTCTGAACGGGAAGCGATAGGCTTTCATCACCATCGCGCCACAACCAATGGCATAACTTTCAAATCGGGTCTTTCGAGTTGAAATATGGAAATCAGGTACGCCTCGGAAACGGAAATTAATGCGCAGGAACTGTTTCATTCACTTCCGGCTCAACCCACTTGTTGTGTTCCTTGATGAGGTCCACGAGGCGATTCACGGCTTCAGCTTCGGGGATGTTGAATTTTATGGCTTGCTTGCCGACGTAAAGATTGATCTTGCCGGGCGCGCCGCCCACGTAGCCGAAATCCGCGTCGGCCATTTCACCCGGGCCGTTCACGATGCAGCCCATGATGGCAATCTTCACGCCCTTGAGATGCTCCGTGCGCGTCTTGATGCGCGCGGTCACGGTTTGCAGGTTGAACAACGTCCGCCCGCATGATGGGCATGCGACATAATCGGTCTTGAATGAACGGCAACCCGCCGCCTGCAAAATGTTGTAAGCCAGCCGCAGCGATTGGCCGCCGCCCGCCTCGCCGCGTATCAAAATCGCGTCGCCAATTCCATCCGCGAGCAATGAACCGATGACGACCGACGCCCGCAGCAAGGCAATCTTTGGTTCAAGTAGGACAGGCGCCCCGCCTGTCTCTATCTTACCTTTACCTTTCGCACAAATGTTGGAGACAGGCTGGAAGCCTGTCCTACGATCATTGGAACCCAAGCAGTCTTTCAGTAGAATCGGATTGTTCCGTCCAAGCCGTTTCAACTTCGCGGCAAGCAAACGAAACGCGATTATGACGGGAAGTTTGACGCTGTCCTTGACCGTGACGAGTTGAGTCTCGCAGTTGATTTCAAAATCCTGTGTCGGATCAATCTCGGAGACGTTTAAATCCTCGTAAATCGCCTCCGGCTTCACGTCGTCCTTGGGCCGAATCTTGTGCGCAACCTTGTCCCACGTCGCGCGCGTGACAACGACGCGGATGAGTTGTTCGCCACCGCATTTGACCTGCTCGTTCAATTCAATTTCCGGTGTTTCGCGGCGCTCAAAATGGAACGGGTCGAAGGGAAATGTTAATTCGTTGAATTGTTGAATCGTTGAATCGGCAACCGATATAACGGTCAAAGAAGGAATCTGCGCCAGCAAATCGCGGCAGACCTCAATTTCGCGCGGCGAATCTTCCGTCAGCGAAACGCGAATAGTATCGCCGAGGCCGTCGCACAGCAGTGAGCCGATGCCGATGGCTGATTTAATGCGGCCATCCTCGCCCTCGCCCGCCTCGGTCACGCCGAGGTGAATCGGGTAATTCCAATCCGGCCCTTCCTGCTCCAGTCGCGCCACGAGCAGGCGATAACATTCAATCATCACCTTCGGGTTGGACGACTTCATCGAGAACTTGAAGTTATGGAAGCCGTGCTGGCGGCAGATGCGGGCGAATTCCAACGCGCTCTCGACCATGCCCAGCGGCGTGTCGCCGTAGCGATTCATGATTCGGTCGGACAGCGAGCCATGGTTCGTTCCGATGCGCAGGGCGCGTTTCAGTTTTTTGGCCTCAATCACCAGCGGCGTGAATTTTTCCTCAATGCGCTTCAGTTCGGCGGCGTATTGTTCGTCCGTGTATTCCTTGGTCGCAAATTTCTTGGAATCGGCGTAATTGCCCGGATTCACGCGCACGACCTCGACCCATTTCACCGCCTCCATTGCCGCTTCGGGTTTGAAATGAATGTCGGCGACAATCGGCACGAGGCATTTTTGTGCGCGCAATTCACGAACAATGTTTTGCAGGTTCGCCGCGTCCTTCACCGTCGGGGCGGTGATGCGGACGAGCTGGCAACCGACGGCGACGAGTTCGAGCGTCTGCTTCACGCACTCGGCGGTGTCCATCGTGTCGCACGTGAGCATGGATTGCATGACCATCGGATGGTCGCCGCCTATGATGACCCCACCGTGCGCCGGATCGCCGATGATGACTTCGCGCGTCTTCCGCCGATGATAAAAAAATGGCGATTGGCAGCAGCGCATGGGGGAAATCTTCATCTGTGGGGGGCAAAGACAACGGGCACCTCGCGATTGTCACGCGCGCTGCGCAACCAATCGCCGGTGTCGAAAAACGCGATATAAACCATGAAGCTGATGAGCAGGACTGCAAAACCGGTCTGGATGCTGTTCAGAAATTTGGCGCTGACGGGCCGACGGCGGACGACTTCGAGCAGCGACAGCAAAATATGTCCGCCGTCGAGCACGGGCAACGGCAGCAGATTGAGCAACGCGAGATTCACGTTTAGGATGACGCTGAACCACAGCACGCGCCGCCAGCCGTCGTCGCTTTCAAAGAGGTTGCTGTAAACCCGGATGATCATCACCGCGCCACCGAGTTGTTGCACGCCGATTTCACTCTTGTGCGCAAAAAGCGCGTGGAACGTCCCGTAAATCTGGCCGACGCTTGCCTGGATTTGGTCCAAAGGACTGGGGTGAACCAGCATCAAATTGGTTTCTTCCCCCCACGCCAGAATGCCGAGTGAAGGATTGCTGTTCGCCGGTTGGACCGGTTTCACGGCGAGCAGCGTGCGGTCGAATTCCTGATTTCCATGGCGGATGGTCAGCACGAGCGGTTTGACGGGGCCGTTGCTCATTGCGTCTTCGGCGGAAAGAATTGCCAGCGGGCTGTAAATTTTTTTGCCGTCCAGGGCGATTATTTCATCGCCGTTGGTCAAGCCGGCCAACGTCGCGGGGCTGTTGCTCGCCACTTCGTCAATGACGGTTTTCATTGCGGGTGCGATAAGAACCAGGCGCAAAGACTTGCGTTCATACCACTGGGTCGGGCGATGATACGGTGTCGCGTAGGCCATCTGCTCCCGGTCGTCGCGGACATATTTGATGGTGATGTTCGTGCCTTCGCTGGTGATGATGCGCCAGGTCACGCTGTCCAGCAGCCCCCGGTGAAGCCCGCCCGACGCCATCGGTGAGAAATGGTTTACCGGGTGGCCGTCAATTTCCAAAATCGTGTCGCCCGGCCGCAAACCCGCCTTCCACGCTGGCCCGGACGGATCCACCCAGCCAATTGTCGTCGTGTTGTCCGTCTCGTTGCTCGGCCGGCCAACGCCCCAAACGACAAACGCGAACGCGATCGCCAGCAAAAAGCTGAACAACGGTCCGGCGAACGCAACGATGATTTTGTCCAGCGCGGAAACGTTCGGCAGTTGTTCCACGGGCGTTTCGCTTTTACCTTCGATGGCTTCCATCGTCGCCATCTGCGGCAACGCAACGTAGCCACCGGCGGGAATCGTACCAAGCGCATATTCGACGCCTCCGATTTTCTTCTTCCAGATGGGCTTGCCGAACCAGATGGCGAAACGTTCAATCTTCAACCCGCGCCATTTCGCGGCGAGAAAATGTCCCAACTCATGGACGGCAATGAGGAGGTTAAAGAGCAGCACCACCTCCAGCACGATGAAAATGTATCTCAAAACAGTCATGTTAAAGCGGAGTAACTATACCAGTGGAAAAAATTACCGCAATCTTTGCGCGAACCCGTCAAATTGCATTCGCCTCGCGCCGCGCCCAGGCGTCCGCCGCCAAAATTTGCTCCAGCGTGGGATGCGAAACGACTTCGTGCGCGTCCATCACACACCGGACGGTTTCCGCGATTTGCGGGAAATTGATTTTGTGATTCACGAACGCTTCGACCGCGACCTCGTTCGCCGCGTTCAATACCGCGGGCAGCGTGCCGCTCACCTCCCCTGCCCTGCGCGCCAGACTCAGCGCCGGAAACCGCTCCTCGTCCGGCGCTTCAAACGTGAGGCTGCCAAGTTTGGCGAAATCGGTCTGCACGCGTTCGCTCGGCGCGCGGTCGGGATACGTGAGCGCGTATTGAATCGGCAGGCACATGTCCGGCGTGGAAAGCTGGGCAAGCATCGCGCCGTCCACAAATTCGACCAGCGAATGGACGATGCTTTGAGGATGCACCAGCACGCCGACGCGCTCGATGCCGATGTCGAACAACCAGCGCGCTTCGATCATTTCCAGGCCCTTGTTGAAGAGCGTTGCCGAATCAATCGTGATTTTCCGGCCCATGACCCACGACGGATGTTTGAGCGCATTCTCGACCGTGATTTCGGCGAATTTTTTCCCGGGCCACTTCTTTGCGTCACGAAACGGTCCGCCGGAGGCCGTGAGCCAGAGTTTGCGGACGGAACCGGGAAGTTTGCCGTCGAGACATTGAAAAATCGCCGAGTGCTCGCTGTCCACCGCCAGCACGCGCACGCCGTGTTTGCGCGCCTCGCGCATTACGATTTCACCGGCCATGACGAGGATTTCCTTCGAGGCGATGGCAATGTCCTTGCCCGCGCGAATGGCCGCCAGCGCCGGTTTCAATCCTGCCGTGCCGACGATGGCAATGAGCACGATGTCCGCCGCCGGCAGCGTGGCCAGTTTGATCAAACCGTCCTCGCCGGAATAAACCCGCATGGTCGTCCCCAAAAAATTTTCCAGTTCACGGGCCTTTTCCGGATCGTTGATGCAAATCACTTCAGGCTGGTGCTTGCGCGCCTGTTTGAGCAATAATTCGGCGTTGTTGCCGGCGGCCAGCCCGAGCAGCCGGATGCGGTCCGGCAAATCTTCAGCGACTTTGACAGTGCTGGTGCCGATGGAGCCGGTCGAACCGAGTAAAACAACGTTTTTCATTTCCGATTTCCGATATGCGATTTACGCGCCCCGCAACGTGCGAGCGGTTTTTGCCGATGAGACGACGATGGCAAGAATCTCGTCAGCTTCATTCATCAAATCACGGAGACGCGGCGCTTTCACCAAATTATTGTCCACAAGCAATTCCATCCAAAATAATGATTCGTCACATTCTTCTTCGACAATGCGCAGCTTGTTTATGAAATCGGAATTGGATTTGGCACGGCAAACGGCCCGGTAGTTTCCTCCCGCGGAAGTTCCGCTGCGAAGGAGATGCTTGCCGAGTGTTTGCGCGACCCAGTTACCCGGTAAGGCAGAACAAACTTTTACGATGCGGTTGGCGTAAGCCTTCGTCCGTCTTTTCATTTCTTCGCGTGTCATAGCGCTGGAGTTTGGTTCTTTGATTCGTGGCTATTTTGCCCAAAGTCGCGTAAATCGTATATCGTATATCGTAAATCTCACGCGTGCGTGAGAATGTGTCGCAGATAGAGATACATGATGGGCGCGTTGAATAAAAGACTGTCGAGCAAGTCAAGAATGCCGCCGATGCCGGGAATCAACCTGCCCGAGTCCTTCACGCCCGCTTCCCGTTTGAACAGCGATTCAATCAAATCGCCGATGACGGCGGCGATGCTCAAGACGATTCCGAGAATCACGGCGTGGAGGAAATTCATTCCGGCCATTTTCGCGCCGAAAAAATGCACGAATGCCACACTGGCGGCGGTTGAAACCAGAATCGCGCCGCCGAAGCCCTCCCACGTTTTGGCGGGGCTGATGCGCGGGATCATTTTGTTCCGGCCGATGAGCGAACCGACGGCATACGCGCCGGTGTCGCTGAATTTCGTCACGAGAATGAAATAAAGCACATAAAACTTCCCGCCGCCGTCGCCGATGCCGGGGAAAAAATTGATTTTCTGGATGAAGTTCAGCAGCCACGGGACATACATCAGGCCGAACAACGTCGCGGAAATGGCCGCAATGCCGGCCGTGCTGCTGCGCGAGACAAATTGCCGCACGCACAAACCGAGCACGAACAGGATGATGAACCCGGTTTCAAAATCGTTCACGCGCGCCGGGGAACCTGACGTGCCGAGGTGGCCGGTCAGGTTCAAAAAGGTCCCCAGCATCAACAACAAGCCGCCGAACAGCCCGCACCATTTGAAACAGATCAGGCCGCGCTTTTCGGCCAGCCCGTAAAACTCCGCCAGACCGGTCAGGCCCAGAAAAACCATGATGAGAATGAACACACCGTTGGAAATCAGGGTGCTGTTGGAAAACAAGGCCGCGATGATGACCGTCCAGATAACCACCGAAGTGATCAACCGGCGGAGAAACACTTTTGACTTTGAGGGCGTTTGGGCCGCGACAACCGCGTTGGACATGCGGGCCAAAGTTAGCAGGGGTATCGGGTATTGCCAATCGCCAAGTGAGGATCCGGCCTCTGGAACGGAGGGAACATGGGAAAAGAAAAGAGGCCGGACACTACTCCGGCCTCTAATGAGAACTTAGCGCTCTAAATTAACTTTCATCGGATGCGGCGCCGCAGATTTACGCCTTACTTCACACACGGAACACTGCGCTTTTGCATCTCAACTATGTGTCTACTCTACCAGATGCCCTGTCCCCTGCCAGTCACCAGTACTGGGTACATGGCCCCTAGGGTATATGTCTTTCACGAACCCACAAATTATTCGCGTAAACAAAGGGGAAAATGAACATTTTTGACGTGAATATTGACCGAATTTGGTCTTGGCCGATTAAGGCTGCCCGGTCGGTGGGCCTTGCAGTGGAATTCCTTGGAACGGCTTTGATGGAAGCTGTAAACTCCAATTCTCCATCTTGTTTGTCGAAGCCGTTGGAGTGTCCACTTGGATTAAAAGCATTAAGTGGTAAATCCAAGAGTCACTTGGATTGGAAATTAGAACTCTTGTCAGTTTATCAAATTTCCCACTGTGCAGTTGTACCACTGATGGCGTCACCTTTGGCTCATTTGCGACACGCCATTCCTCATTGAGCACGGATACCGCCATGCAACAGCCAACAAAGATTAAAACACAAAGCGCCAAAAAAAATGGCCAAACGGCCCTTTTGTATTTTTTACTTATTTTTGAACCCAACGTTTTAAGAACGATATAATGAAAAAACAAAATCACACTGACGCCCAACAGCCAGATAGCGATTTTGGGTCGGGCGACCCCAGAAAAAAATTCAGCGGAAATCCACAGAATAAGCCCAATTTCAAGGAGAACGGCCCGGAAAAGTTTGATGACAGCTACGCTTTTCTTTTTTTCGGGTTCATTGGTGGTTTCTTGATTGCGACCGCCTTTTGGGGTTGTTTGTTCTTGATTGTTCATTTTGCGAATAAGCCCAATTTTTAAGGATTAGGCTTAATCAATAAATACTGCCAAAAAAGGCTGAATACCAGCGAAAACTTAAATGAATAAAAGTGCTACAAAAATGCTTGACAGTTTGCAATAAATGATGCACATTTATCGCATGAAGATGAACGAAGAAAAAGACGAGTTGAATCTGGTAACGCTGGCGCAAGAATATGCCGACGAGGACAAGGCGCGTGGCTTGCTGGAATCGCTGCTTTGGCCGAACGGCGCGGTTTGTCCGCACTGCAAGAATCACAAGGAAAAGCCCATTTACAAACTGCAATCAAAAGAGGGCAGCAAAACCAAAGTCCGCAAGGGTCTTTACAAATGCGGTGCTTGCCGCAAGCCATTTACTGTGACCGTTGGAACGATTTTCGAGGATTCACATTTGCCAATCAGCAAATGGCTCATGGCGTTTTTTATCATTTGCTCGTCCAAGAAGCGAACCAGTTGAGCCGGATGCTCAAAACCACCTACAAGGCGGCATGGTTCATGGCGCACCGGCTTCGTTTCGCTGTCAGCCCCGAAATGCCTCTGAAAAAACTTTTGAAGGGCGTCGTGGAAGTGGACGAAACATTTGTGGGCGGCAAAGGAAGGCTTTGCTCAAAATATCGTCGCCAGACGCCGGTTGTCGCGCTGATTGAACGCGGTGGTTCAATGCAAACCCGCGTGGTGAGCAACGTCACACAACACAATCTCGGCAAGGTTTTGAATGAATGCGTGAGTAAAGACGCGGTTGTGCATACGGACGAACACGCTGGCTATCGCTATCCGTTAAAGGCTTGGAAATCACATTCAACGGTTGTCCATTCCCGCCGCGAATACAGCCGCCGCAATCCAGACGGCACGGTGTCAGGCATCAATCATTGCGAATCATTTTTCAGTCTGCTAAAGCGCGGCGTTTATGGTGCATGGCATCATGTCAGCCGCGAGCATTTGCCGAAATACGCCAATGAGTTTGCGTTCCGATGGAACACACGCGGGCAGACAGACGGCGAACGGATGGAAACGGCGATTGGCATGGTCACTGGCAAGCGTTTAACGTATCGGCAAGTGAGTTGAGGGAACGGGCTTTACAGCCGACAAGATTGTCTTGTGAAACTAAAAGCCCCGCACATTCCGTGGGGCAGAAAGCGAAACCGTGGCAAAGTCAAAACGAGCGAAGCACCGAAAGAAACCGGATGAAGTGATGCTGCCGAATTTATACGGCGTGGATTTTAAGGAGGGTTTGAAGGCGTTGCTTCAAACACCGCCTCCAAAAAAAGGCAAGAAACCATGAGCAAAACCAACAAAGTTGGCAGGCCGATGCTTCCCAAAAGGGAGAAGCGCGGGCAATACGTCACCTTGCGGGTATCGCCGCCCGAATACGTTGAGATTGAAAAGGCGGCGGAAGCATCCGGCGAGATGCTGGCGACATGGGCTAGAAAGAAGCTGCTCGCAGCCGCCCGCCGCGCCTAAAAAATTCCATGAAAATAATTCATCAAAATTCATCCAAAACTGGGTATGTCAAAGACATAATCCCGTGGCCCCTAGCGTACTTTGGAGCTAAAATTCAGCAAAGAAGCTGAAAACAGC